>NZ_BAAAOS010000048.1:289817-351105 GCF_039530625.1 Kribbella sancticallisti
ATTCGGCGGCGGGTCGGCCGGTAGCGGGTCGAGTCGGTCGGCGCTGGCTGGTGCTTCGGCGGTGGCTTTGACTGGGCTGGCGGAGGCTTACCGGCCTCGGCCGGTCACGCCGCTGATGCCGTGGCGGTTCACCGGCCGACTGGTGAAGCCGTACGTGATCACCGCGCGCGGCCGGTCCTGGGACGACCAGATGGTGGCGGTGGCGCGGACCGCCGCCACCCGCCAACTCGAGTTCGACGACGCGATGGGCGCGATCGGGCTGGCCGTGGTGGTGCTGCACCTGAATGACGCCGGGATCAACCTGGTCGTACAGAGCTGGGCGAAGGACTTCCAGTCCCGGCTGAGTATCTTCCGCGGCATCGACGTCGACGATTTGCGTCCGGCCCCGATCGGGGTAGCTCCCTGCGTCTGGGAGCAAGAGGTGCTCAGCCACGAGCGAGCGTCGTACGTCAACCACATCCTGAACGCCGAGGTCGACGTCGACACCTGGCTCGACGACTGCCTGGACACCCGCCCCGCCCCTCGCGCCAACGGCATCCCTTCCGGCACCTGACGGCCCGCGAATCCGTACCGTGGTAGGGCGAACGCTACCCGTGATGAGCCGACCGGAATCGGCAGCGGATAGTCTCGAGCCGACCGCAGCGCGCAATCGCTTGATTCAAAAAGAGATTCTCAGCACTTGAGTGCTACTCACTTTTCTCTGCGATCGGTTTAAGCTGACCCCGGTATTCGCGCGGACGAACTGGGGAGGGCCTTTGTCGTGACACACGTCGATGACCGGAAAGGGCCGACCAGGGCACGACGTGCCGGTGGCCGGTCGGGCAGTCATGCCTCCGGGCCGACGGTGCCGAGCCGGGGCGACAGCCGGGTGACCGCCCGGGCCGGTGGCGGTGTGCCGCAGATCGACCTCGTCGCCGCTCAGGCCGAGACCTTCGCGAACCACCACGACGGCTCCCACGCGAGCGGTCGGGCCGCCGGCCGGCCCCGAAAGAAACCGAACAGGTCCCACAGCGCGGTCGGAGCCGCGATCGTCGCGGGCGCCGCGATGGTCGCGACCTTTGCGTTCATCCTCACCAACGGCAACTCGTCACCGCCGACGAGCGAGGCCAACCTGCCCCCGGCGGTGGTGCCCGAGTCGTCGGCCCCGTCGGCCCCCGCGGAGCAGCCGAGCGCCAATCCGGCGCCGGCGGCCAGCACCGGCAAGGCAGACCGGCAACCGCCCAGCACCGAGCCGACCACCGTGGCCGCGCCGAACACCGGGCAGCAGTCCCCCGCCTTCAAGCGTGGCCAGTGGATCGCCGTGCTCGACACCTACCCGACGGATGCCGGACTTGAAGCCGACCAACTCGCCAAGGAACTCGCCGGCAAGCTGATCAAGGCCGGTGTCCCAGCCAGGGCCATGCTCGCCGACGGCCAGTACCCGGGGATCACCAACAGCACCCTGGAGCCGGTCACCGGCACCTGGATCGTGTACCTCGGCCCGGTCACCTCCGCCGAGATCGCACTCACCACCTGCCAGTCACCCAAGACCCAGCGGGCCTACGCCAGCCTGGCTTGTCCGACCTACGAGCCGGCTGCCGGCTGATCCGTCGCCAGCCGGGCGTGCAGGTGGGAGTCGTGCCGCCGCCCGTCCAACTCGACGTAGTACTCGCGCATGGTCCCTTCCAGCAGGAAGCCGGCCCGAGTGGCGACCCGGCACGACCCGACGTTCACCAGCGCGTGGTCGAGCGACAGCCTGTGCAGCCCCAGCCCGCCCTCGGCACGCGGCTGGAACGACCACCTCGCGGCGGCGTCCAGGGCCCGCGCCGCGATTCCCCGACCTCGCGCGACCGGACTGACCCAGTACGCGACGACCGCCTGGTCCGGAACCCGGTAGACGTCCCGCACGCTGACAGACCCGAGCAGTACGTCGGTGGTCGCCTCCGCGATCGCGAAGACCGCGTTGTTCCGCGACCAGCCGTCGATGCGTGTCTCGAGCCACTTCAGCGCGCGCTTCTCGGAGGGAGTGCGTAGTACGGCGGTGCCGGCGGTCCAGCGCAGTACATCCGGGTCGGTGAGTGCCTGAGCGACCGCTGGTTCGTCAGCGACGGTCAGCGGTCGCAGGACGAGCTCGTCGACCTCGATCCGAGCGGGGGTCAGCGCCACTTACTGCTTGTGGGGCTCGTTGACGTGCAGGAGCGGTGCCTGGTGGGCGTGGTCGCCCAACTGCTGGACGCCGGTGACCAGGCCGCCGGTCAGGTCGCCCGCGGCGAAGGAGGTCTGCATGGCCAGCGCGGCCAGACCGGCCGAGCTGTCCGACAGCTGGCGCTTGGCGTTGGCCCCGGTGACGATCTCCAGCCGGCGCCCGGCCGGGTCGACGTACACCAGCACGCTGTTGTCCGGGTCGTCCAGCTCGTTCAGCAGCTCGAGCGCGAACGGCCGCGACTCGGAGTCGGCGCCGCCGACGTAGACGGAGAAGTGCAGCCCCGAGGACGTCTCGGCGTGCCGGACGGCCCGCTCGAGGTCGTGGAGCTGCTCAGGGGTGAACGCGTCACCAGCTGGCACTTGCGCCTCCGGTCGTACGGGCGACGCCGGTGCCGGCGGTCGCGGAGTTGGGGCCGGCGGGGAGCTCGGGCAGGTTGGCCGGGTCCGGTTTGGTCGCCGTCGGTCCACCGATCCAGACCGGCGGCGCCCACCAGGACAAGCCCGGCCGGTACCGCGGGCCCTGCGCGATCGAGGGCGCGAACACGAGCAGCGCCAGCACCGCCACGACCAGCGCCGGAATGCCGACGAACACCAGCAAGGTGTGGCCGGAAAGCTGAATGATCACGTGCCGAAGCCTAGCTGGTACGCCGCCTCCGGCTGACGGAAGCCCAGGCCGAACCCGTGAGGTCCGGCCTGGGCTCCGGAGTTTCACCAGCTGTTGTTCGACATGTCCTGGCCGAGGATGACCTGGTCGAACGTGTTGCCGTCGTTATCGTCGGTGTAGGCGACGGCCACCTCCGACCACGGGGACACCGCGACCGTCATCTGCTCCTGGCGCCCGGCCGTGAGCTGGCTGAGCTGCTGGCCCGACAACCTGCCCGCATCCGAGCCGTCGGTGCCGAATCCCCGGACCCAGACATCGAGGTCCGTTGCCTGCACCGTCCAGCCGACGACGGTGTTCGCCTGGTCGTCCACTCCCACCACCGGGCCCTTACCCCCGGCAGCTACTTGCACCTCGGAGAAGCGCGGTGTTCCGACCGAGCCGAACGTGCGCGTCCAGGCGCCCGCAGTACCGGTGTGGTCGGACTCCCAGGCGACGGCGAAGTCGCCGTTGAAGTTGGCAGCCACTGTCGCGTGCGTTTGCTGACCGTCCACGTTGGCGTTCGCAGTACGGCGGGAGAGGCTGGCTGCTCCGTTGGTGCGGGCCAAGCGGATCAAGCCGACGTTGTACGAGGCGTTGGCGTCGCCGTCCTCGTCCCACACAACGACCGCGTCACCCGATGCCGAGACGGCCACATCCGGGTTGTGGTGCTGACCTGTGGTCTGGGAAGCCGTGACCTCCCAGGCACGGGTCGTCGGACCGGTATACCCCGCTGCCTTGACCGTGGCCGGAGTACCGGTCTGGATGTCCTCCCACGCCACGGTGAAGGCGACAGCGCCACCAGCGGGTGCGCCGTCCGGGTCGACGGCTACTCGCGGGTTGATCTGTTGCCCGGTCGCGCTGCTGTTGGCGCTGCCCGAAGCGGTGACCGTGCCTGCTGTGTTCACCACCCGGTACGGGACGTTGTAGTAGCCGTTGCCGTCCGGGTCGTCGGACCACACCACGACCGCGTTGCCCTTGTCGTCCAGGCCCACATCCGGGTTGAGGTGGCGCCAGGTGGTCACGCCGCTGCCGCCCCCGGCGGAGAGCTTGACCTCGTACACGGCCGCGCCGTTGCGGAACAGCCGTAGGTAGATCTCGCTGTGTGCGTTGTCCGGCGCGTTGGTGCTGTCGCGGTCGTCCTCCCACACCACGGCTACGTAGCCCGTGCGGTTGGAGGCGATCGAGGGTGCGTCCTGGTCGCCGGTGGCCACACTGTTCGCGGTCAGCCAGGTGGGTGTCGCGATGGCGGCACTCGCGCCGGCAGCGCTGAACACGAAGGACGACGCGACCACCACGACGGTTGCGAGGAGCTTCTTCATCGGTCTGTTCCCCTCATACCGTCTGGAGGCCGGGCCGGCCCTCTTCGATCACGAACGACCGGGCGGTCGTCGCGGCGGCACCGTGCTCGGACACCTTCGCCACGGCCCGGAAGTCGGCGCGCAACTGGGCCGGGCTGATCGTCGTCCGGACGTAGCCGCGGCGGTTGTTGTAGAACTTCAGCCACGGGTTGGTGCCGACGTCGGGAATGGTGGTGGCGCCGTCGCCGTCTCCACTGGAACTGACCGAACTGGTGACCAGTTCGCTGCCGATGACGGCGGAGTTGGCGTTGTTGTAGTCGGCCATCAGGTTGCTCGCCCACGCGCGGTGCACATCGCCGGTGAGGACGACGGGGTTCCGTACCGCGCGGTCGACCCAGCCCTGCTGGATCCGGGCCCGGGACGCGCGGTAGCCGTCCCACGAGTCCATGCTGGCGCCGCTGGCGTTGAAGCGCCGGGCGAAGAACACCTGCTGCCCGATGATGTCCCAGGTGCCACTGTGCTGACCGAGACCATCGAGGAGCCAGCTTTCCTGAGCATTGCCCGGCAGGCTCCGCGTCGCCAGGTCCGCATCCGAGCAGACCTTCCACCCGTCGCCGCAGGCCTGGTCGCTGCGGTACTGCCGGGTGTCGAGCATGTGGAAGGTGGCAAGGTTCCCCCAGGTCAGCCGGCGGAACAGCGGGATGCTGGCGCCGTTGCTGGCCTGCGCCGGGCGCAGCGGCATGTTCTCGTAGTACGCCTGGTAGGCCGCTGTCCTTCGCGCGGTCCACTGGGCGGCGGTCAGCGCCGGAGTACTGTCCGCTCGGATGTTGCCGGCGTGGTTGTTCTCCACCTCATGGTCGTCGGGTACGACGATCCACGGCGCGACCGCGTGCGCCGCCTGGAGATCAGGATCCGACTTGTACTGCGCATAGCGGCGCCGGTAGTCCGCCAGCGTCACGATCTCCGTGGTACCGGCGTGAGTCCGGGGCCGGCCGGTCGCGGCGCCGTACTCGTAGATGTAGTCGCCCAAGTGCAGGATGACGCCCGGGTTGTCCTCGGCGATCCGGCGGTAGACGGTGAAGTAGCCCTCCTCGTAGTGCGAGCAGGAGGTGAAGGCCATCACCAGGTTGCGCCCGGTGGTGCCGAGCGCGGGAGCGGTACGGGTCCTACCGACGGGCGAGAGGTGGCCCTGGGCACGGAATCGGTAGTAGTAGTCCGAGTCGGCGTTGAGGCCGCTCGCGATCACGTGGACCGAGTGGGCGGCCGCGTAGGTGGCAGTGACGGAGCCGGACGCGACGAGAGTGGTGAAGCGGTCGTCGGTCGACACCTGCCAGTCGACGACCACATCGGCGTTCGCCATGCCGCCATGGCCGTCGGCGTTCAGCGGCGCGTTGGCCAGCCTGGTCCACAGCACGACACTGCCGGCGTCGGGTTCACCTGAGGCGATCCCGAGTTGGAAGGGGTACGGCACCGCGGCGGTGGCGGCGATCACGGTTGAGCGGACGGGCAGCGCGGTAGCACCGGCTGCGGCGAGTCCGCCGAGGACGAGAGTCCTGCGGCTGATGGGTTGCATGGGGCATCACCTTCGGAAGTGTGAGGGGCGGGAGACGGCGGAGGATGCTCAGCAGCCGCCGCAGTTGTAATAGGTGATGTCCCAGTGGTTGCCTTCGTTGGCGTAGATGTTGCCCGCGCCGGACCGCCACTGCTGGGCGCCGTCGCCGCGGTCGGCGATCCGGGTGAAGGTGTTCCGGATGTAGTTGCTGACGCAGGTGTAGACGGAGATGTCGACCTTGTAGCCGTTGCGGTGGCTGTAGGTGCCGCTGGCATGGCCGACCTCGGTGCCACCGGTGATGTTCACCGCGCAGCCACTGGCCTGCTTGAGGGTCCGTACGCCGTACACGGTGGTGTCGTTGATGTTCGTGAACGACGTGCAGGTGGAGACGTTCCAGTCGGAGCAGTTGCCGGTGGACGACCAGGTGATGCCCGCGGCCCGGAAGATCGAGGCGGCTTGCGAGTGGGTCATCTTGGTGACGGCCGAGGCCTGATCGACCGCGATCACGCCGGGCAGCAACCCGGCGATGACGGCGACCAGGGGTACGAGGACGCGGCGTACCAGCGTTTTCATGGCGACTCCTTGAAACTCGGGGCGGAAGGTTTCAAGGAGGGCAACTCCCCGGAAAGATACTAACGAAACGTGAACACTTGACCACTCAGAGGAGCCGGCCGGGGGCAGCCGGCCCGGCTCCACGATCGGGGACGTCAGCAGGATCAGAACCGGACGTCAGAGCACTGGTAGAACGCGTTCGCGGTGTCGTTGATGGTCCAGACGGCCAGGATCATGTGCCGCCCGGTCCGGTTCGGCACCCGGCCGGTGTGCGCGATGTCGTTGGCGGGGCGGCCGCCGTTCATCGGCACGGTCAGGAACGGCGCCAGTTCGAGCGCCGAGCGGGTCAACGGGGCGCTCTGGTTCCAGCCCGCCTTGGTGATGTAGTACTTGAAATCGGTGGTGCTGTGCGGTGCGGTCAGGCGCCAGCGGAAGGTGTAGGTCGCGCCGCTGGTCAACTGCGTCGTCGGCCACGCGCCGCCGCGCTGGTCGTCCAACTGAGCGAACTGGGACAAGCCCGCGGAGCAGAGCTTGCCGTCGGCCGGCCCGCTGCCCGGGAAGCCCTTCGGCCCCTCGGTGCTCTGCGGTTCCCATTGGATCTGACCGCAGTTCTGCACGGTGCCGTTCGCGCAGTGCTTGGCGCGACTGGTCGGTGCGGTGGTGTAGCCGTGGCCATAGGCCAGCGGCACTGACGTGGAGACGGTCAGAGCCAGCGCTCCGACAGCGACTCCGGCCAGGCTGAGTTTTCGTGCTCGCAGCATGCGGACACTCCTTCTGATTCCCGGTGAAAGTGGGGGCGGCAGGGAAAGAAGGAAGGCGCCTTCGTTGACATTAGATAACAACCATTCAAATCTATTGTCAACGGTTCGTGAGGGGTTGCTTACGGAAAGCTAGGACGAGAGCGAGCCGATCAGTCGGCGCAGGCGGTTGTTGGTGGGCAGGTCCTCGATCAGCACCGGTACGCCGTCCGGTCCGCCGAGCGGCACCCGCCAGTTCGGGTACTCGTCGGTGGTGCCCGGCTGGTTCTGCGTCCGGCGCTCGCCCACCGCGTCGGTGAGGGCGACCCCGACGAGCTTGGCCGGCGTGTGCGCGACGTACCGGTGCAGGGCTTCCACGATCCGCTCGACGTCGCCGTCCGCGTTGCCCAGCAGGTGCCGCTCGCGCAGCGCGTTCAGCCACGAGTCGCGATCGGCCTCGTCCACCGCGAGTTCCTCGGCGACCGGACGGGTCAGCAGACCCAGCCGATCGCGCAGGTCGACATGGTCGCCGGCCAGGTATCCCGCGGTCGGCGGCAGGTCGTGCGTCGTCACCGTGGCCAGGCACAGCTCGCGCCACCTCTCGGGTGGCAACGGGTTGCCCTGCGCGTCCCGCTCGAACCACAGCACCGAAGTACCGAGTACTCCGCGCTCGGTGAGGTAGTCCCGCACCCACGGCTCGACCGTGCCGAGGTCCTCCCCCACCACGACCACACCCGCACGCGCCGCCTCCAGGACGAGGATCCCGATCAGGGCCTCGTGGTCGTAGCGCACGTACGTGCCCTCCGTCGGCCGCTCCGGCGACGTCACCCACCAGAGCCGGAACAGCCCGAGGATGTGGTCGATCCGCAGCCCACCGCCGTGCCGGATCACCGCGCGGACGAGATCCCGCCACGCGGCATACCCCGTCTCGGCCAAGGCGTCGGGTCGCCACGGCGGCTGCGACCAGTCCTGCCCCTGCTGGTTGAACGCGTCCGGCGGTGCGCCGACGTGGATGCCCGCCGCGAGCACCCGCTGCAGGGCCCACGCGTCAGCGCCGTCGGGATGGACGCCGACGGCCAGGTCGTGCAGCACGCCGAGCGACATGCCGGCCGCCGTGGCCCGCGCCTGGGTCCGGGCCAGTTGCTCGTCGAGCTGCCACTGCAGCCAGCAGTGGAACTCCACCGCGTCCGGGTTGTCGTTGCGGAAGGCAACAACAGCCGGGGCGGCCGGATCGCGCAGCTCGGCCGGCCACTTGCTCCACTCGGGCCCGTGCACGTCGGCGATCGCGGCCCAGGTGGCGAAGTCGACCAGCCCCTGGCCCTCGCGGTCGCAGTACGCGCCGTACTCCGCGATCCGGCCGATCGACGGGCGGACCCCGAACAGCAGTTGCAGGGCTTCGCGTTTGGCGGCCCAGACGGTGTCCCGGTCGAGCGCGGTGGCGTCCTCGCTCAGCGCGCGGGTCTGCAGCGCCAGCGTCCGGACCCGGTCGCGCTCGGCCGGCGCCAGGTCGCCGTACTCGTCGATGTCCTCGATCCGCAGGTACAGCGGGTTCGCGAACCGGCGGGAGGCCGGCAGGTACGGCGACGGCTCCATCCGCCCGGCGGTCTCGGCGGCGTGCAAGGGGTTCACCAGGACGAAGCCCGCGCCCAGGTCGGTCGCGGACCAGGCGGCGAGGTCGGCCAGGTCGTGCAGGTCCCCGATCCCCCACGACCTGCGGGAGCGTACGGAGTACAGCTGCAGGACCCAGCCCCAGGTGCGCTGCAGCTTCTGCGGCTCGAGCCGCTGCGGGGTCACGATCACCGTGCCGGTGAAGACCTCCGGGTTGCCACCGATCCGCGCGCACAGGCGGTGGTAGCCGAGCGGCAGGTCGCCCGGCAACTGGTACGTCGCCTCGCCGACCTGTACGCCGTCAACCCACTCGGGCTCGACCCAGTGCTCCTGCTGCGGGATGTCGCGGCGCTGGCCACCGTCCTCCAGGTCGACCCACACCTCGGCCGTGGAACCGTGCGGCAGATGTACTGCGAACCAGGGCGTCCATCCCTCGCGCATCACCAGCGTGGGCGGCAGTGTCCGGCGCCAACGGGCCAACTGGTACTCAGCCAGGGCGTTCGCGGCACGGTCGGGTGTGGACGCGTCGACGCCGAGCGCGGCCAGTACGGCGGAGACGACCTCGGTCGAGACCAGTACGTGTTTCCCTTGCCAGTCCCAGTACTCGGTCGCCACTCCGTGCGCGACGGCAAGCTCGACAAGGGCTGGAGTGGGAGCAGTCACGCGTGCGAGTCTGCCGTATCCCGGCCCGTACGGCCGAACGCAGCGCGCCGCGAGGCTCGCGGAAGTCACCGCCCGCAGGCGCCCGGGCACTGGCCGTTCCGTTGCGTCAAGTCCTGGCATAGGGGGCTGCCGGACCGCGCCCGGATGCCCTTACTCTTCGGTGAACGCATCGCGCATGGGGGAAACTTGCGCCGCCACGAGGGGGATATCCATGCACGAACCGCTGCCGCGCGGAATCAGTCGCCGTACGACGCTGGGCTGGCTGGGCGCGCTCGCCATCGGTTCTGTCGCCACGGGGTGCCGGGGTAGTGCTGCCGACAGTGGTCCGCAGCTAGGCGACTACACCCTCTCCGACTGGGTCGCTGACCGCGGCGACAGCTACCTGGTCGGCCACCGCGGCGCGGGCGACGTGTTCCCCGAGCACTCGATGGAGTCCTACCAGGCAGCAGTGGACTGGGGTGCCCAGGCGATGGAGATCAGCGTCGGCATCACCTCCGACGACGTGCTGGTCTGCATGCACGACCTCACCCTCGAGCGGACCACCAACCTGACCGGCGACCTGCGCACCGTCAGCTACGCCCAACTGAAGGAGGCCTGGCTCGAGGTACCGCGGCTCGGCCCGCGCTGGGAGATCGACAAGACCAGGGTGCCGCTGTTCGAGGACGTACTGCGCAAGTTCGGCGGCCGGGTGATCCTGGCCGTCGAGGCCAAGGACGACCAGGCGCACGCACCGATGATGGCGATGATCGCCAAGTACCGGCTGGAGCGGTCGGTACTGGTGAAGACCTATTACAAGAGCCGGCGCATCGCTGAGGCGAAGGCGCACGGACTCGGCGTCTTCGCGTACTTCACCACACCCGACGAGATGACCATCGAGTCGATCCAGGCACTGGCCGCCCAGTTGTCGCCGCGCACGGACGCCATCGTGGTCCCGAACTCCGGACCTGGCGGCTACCTGGCGGCATCGCTCGCCGAGACCGCCGTGTCGACCGGCATCCCGATCTGGCCCTATCCGCTGCACCGCCGGGCCGACGTCAAGCACTACCAGGCCCTCGGGATGCCCGGCGCGGTCACCTCGAACATCGGCTACCTGCTCGGCAGGACAGAGCCCGCAGTGACCGATCAATGGTCAAGCGGCGCCCTCGTGTCCGGCGAACTCACCCGGGATCCCTACAACGACCGGTTCGCGGTCAGTTGGGCCCGGGGCGGCGTGATCGTGCTGCCCGCCCGGAAGACGCAGCACTTCCTGACCCTCGGCAACCTCGGCGAGATCACCTCACCGGTCTACTCGGTCGAGTTCGAGGCCTCGTACTCGATCCTGCCCGCCGACCCGACCGCGAACCTCACGCTCGCCTTCGGCCACGCCGACGACTCGTACTACGAACACCGACTGGCCGCCTCCAACGGCTACCACGCGATCCTGCAGGCCAACGGCGAACTCGGGCTCTACGCGCACAAGGTCGGCGAGCCGGCCGGGACCAAGTTGGCCACCAAGAAGACGGCATCACCGTTCCGGGGCGAGTGGCTGAAGTTCCGCCTGGACGTGACACCGACCCGGCTCACCTTCAGCCGGCTGGACCTCAACCAGCCCGCCTTGGTCACGGCGCTGGACAAGTCGTACCGCGGCGGCTACCTGCACCTCGGCCGGGCATCCACCGACGGCAGCCTGGCACTGCGCGGTCTGAAGGTCACTCGCACGCCTTGACGGCGTCCTCGGCGCAGCCCCAGCCCAAGGTAATCCCGCTGCCACCGTGCCCGTAGTTGTGCACCACAGGGACTCCGGGGATCAGTTGCTCGTCGCGCTCCAGCCTCACCTCGGGCCTGCCCGGGCGGAGCCCGACCAGGGCCTGCAGCACCTCGGCCTCGGCCAGAGCCGGAACCAGGTCGCTGCAGCGGCTGACGATCGACCTGGTCGTCTCGTCGTCGACAGTGGTGTCCCACACCCCGGCATCCAGCGTGCCGCCGAGGATGCAGTCCTCCGAACGCGGGTGGATGTAGGCCCGACCGGCAGGATGGGTCTCGTCCCGCACAGACAAGGTCAGGCCGGGGTTGACCACTCTGACGATCTGCCCGCGGATCGGGTACGCGCTGTCGTCGCCGACGAGTTGCCCTGCGGCAAGACCCGCACAGTTGACGATCACGTCGGGCTTGAGATCCAGGAGTTCGTCGAGCGACCCGATCCGCCGTACGACCTGTTGGCCGCCGCCATCGACGTACTGGCGGTGCAGCCATGGCAAGTAGGTCGGCATCTCGACCAGGGGAACCACGAAGCGCAGCCCATGCGAGTAGCCGCCTGGTAGCTCGTCTGCTCGCGCAGGGCGGAGGTCTCCGACCGCGTCGGCCCACGGCTGCGGACCCGGCTCCTGGCGGTAGACCACAAGGGACTCACGCATGACGACACCAGGCACGCCGCGTGCCGCCTCAGCCGCCAGTACGCCGTACGTGGTGCTGCCCCAGCGCGCGACCTTGTCCGCAGGGCCCGCAGAGGTGGGGAACCACACTGCGGCCGCAAGGTGGGAGGTGGTCGCCTCGGTGGCGTGGGCGCTGACCAGGATCACTTCGTCGCCGCGCTCCCGAAGCAGGGTGGCAGTGGACAGGCCGCTGATGCCGGCGCCGAGTACGACAACTCTCATCCCGGCAGTCTCCGCTGCCGACGGCTCAAGACCAGTACTGCGACCAGCAGCGCGGCACTAGCGATCACCAGGCCGATAGCCACTCCGGCGACGTTGTCGGTCAACTGGAAGAGCGCTGTCGGCCAGATGACCAGCAAGATGGAGCACCCGACCACGGCGTACGCGGAAGCGTGGCGGCGGCCGTACGCGAACAGCAGCGCGGCTGGTCCCGCCGTACCGACGGCCAGTGCCATCACCTCGCCGCGCTCCTGGATGAGCCAGCAGATCGACGAACTGAACATGGCGGCGCCCGCGAGCGACCAAGCGGTCACCTGGTCGCGGACCAGACCGAGCATGGCCATCACGAACGCCACCAGGATGAACCCCGTGCCGGCGATCCCGGCGGAGTTCGACGCCTCGGGGTCCGGTGTGAGCACGTCCGCGGTGATCACCAGCACACCGACGGCCAGGATCGCGAATGTTGCCACCAGCAACGAAGATCCGGCCAGCCACCAGATCCCGAGCACCGCGAGCGCCAGGGCCACGGCGACCCCGACCACCCGTCCGGTCTCGCCTTCGATGGCGACGTAGGCGGCGAAGCCCGCGACGCAACAGCCGAGCGAGGCGAGCGCCGAACTGAGCCGCTCATTGCGGCGGAGCAGGGCCAAGACGACAGCGGTGCCGAGCAGGACGACGGCGGCGCTGGTCCCGGTGGTGATCCGGGCGCCGCGGCCCATCTCACCCCAATTGGCCACCGTGAGAAGGGCCACAGCGCCGAGCAGCAGAACGCCGCCGATGTAGCCGAGGACTTCGGTCAACGCAGACGGCGGTCGGCTCGGCTCCAGCGGCGCCAGCGGCGCCAGCGGCGTACGAGGGGTCCGAGGCTCGCGCGCGCGGGCTTCGACAGCACGTGAGGAGCCGGCGGCAGGGGGTGAGGAAACAGCGGTCGCTGAGTCTGCCTGGGAGTCCGCATCGGCGTCGGCGGCCTGACGCAGGGCATCGGCCTGGTACTGACGCAGGACCCCCGCGCTCACCAACCTGGTCAGCTCGTCATCCAGCCGGCTCGGCATGACCGTGCGTTCCTCCTCGGGTCCTGTGTCAACTCGGGTCCCCGAACTGCTCGGGTCGGGGTTGCAACGATCCTGGCGGCGATCACTACAGTAGGGCGGCGAGATGCCTATTCTGCTCAGTTACCCCGTGTCCCTGCTCAGTCACCCCCTGTTTTCCGTCCCCGGCGCCTTCCCGACGTTCTTCCGCCGGGGCAACGACGGCCAGCTCGAAGTGACCGATCAGATCATCATGGTCCCGGCCCGCATCCTCGGCCTGATCGTCGGCTTCATCGTGATCCGCTGGCTGCTGCACAAGGCGATCCGGCGGTTCGCCAGGAAGACCGGGAACGGCGCCGTCGCCGGTGTGCTGGCCAAGTCCAGGCGCGGCCAGGAGTTCGTCGAGCAGACCCTGATGAGCGAGCGCCGGACCCAGCGCGCGGAGACGATCGCGTCGCTGCTGTGCAGCACCGTGACGATCATCCTGACCGCGGTGCTGGTGGTGATGGTGCTGGCCGAGCTCGGCTTCAACATCCTGCCGGTGGTCGCGTCCGCGAGCATCATCGGCGTCGCGCTCGGCTTCGGCGCGCAGACGCTGGTGAAGGACTTCCTGGCCGGCATCTTCATGATCTTCGAGGACCAGTACGGCGTCGGCGACCTGGTCGACATGGAGAAGGCCACCGGCGTCGTCGAGGCCGTCGGCCTGCGCGTCACCCGGCTGCGCGGCGAGGACGGCACCACCTGGTACGTCCGCAACGGCGAGGTCCTCCGCGTCGGCAACCTCACCTCCCGCGACCCCAATGCCCCCGCCACCTCCTCCACCGGCGTAGGCAGCGCAGCAGAAGCCGCCGACCACCCACCCCACCTAGAACAGCCGGCTGAGCCCCGCCCAGCCGAGACCACCAGCACCACCCCTGCTCCCCCCAGCGCAGGCCCCCGAGGCCACACACCGGACGCCTGAGAACCCAGAAACGACAACGACGCCGGTCACCCGAGGGTGGCCGGCGTCGCGTAGTACTGGGTGGGTCAGGCGGTGAAGGTGACGTCGAGGGTGATCTCGGTGCCGGTGAGGGCCTGGGAGACCGGGCAGTTCTTCTTCGCGTCCTCGGCGTACTGGGCGAACTCGTCCGCGGTCAGGCCGGGGACCTTGCCGTTCACCGAGAGCCTGCTGCCGGTGATGCCCTTGCCCGGCACGAAGCTCACCGCGGCGGTGGTGTCGAGCGACTCCGGCGCGTGGTCGGCCTTGGCCAGGATGTTCGACAGCGCCATGTTGAAGCAGCTCGAGTGCGCTGCCGCGATCAGCTCCTCGGGGCTGGTCTTGCCGTTGGCGGTGTCCTCGGTACGAGCGGCCCACGTCACGTCGAAGGTGCCGAGGCCCGACGACTCGAGGTTGACCTGACCGGCCCCCTCCAGCAGCGAACCTTCCCAGTGGGCCTTGGCGGTGCGAGTAGCAGCCATGCTCTTTGTCTCTCCTCGAAGATCAGTTGCCGGACACGTCGATCGCGCCGGGGTACTGCGGTTCGTCGGTGTTCACCATGCTGTGCGCGGCCATCACCAGGTAGGTCCAGATCTCCTGGTCCCGGTCCGGCTCCAGCCCGATCTCGTCCAGTGCGGCCCGCATGTGGCCCAGCCAGCGGTCCCGTGCGCTCGGGGTGACGGCGAACGGGTTGTGCCGCATCCGCAGCCGGGGATGACCGCGCTGCTCGGAATAGGTGCGCGGCCCACCCCAGTACTGCTCGAGGAACATCCGGAAGCGCACCTCGGCCGGGCCGAGGTCCTCCTCCGGGTACATCGCGCGCAGCTCCGGGTCGGCGGCGACACCGCGGTAGAACGCGGCCACCAATCGGTGGAAGGTGTCGGCTCCCCCGACGGCGTCGTAGAAACTCTGTGGCTCGCTCATCGCTCCCAGTGTCTCAACTCGCCGAAACGTGCCGACCGAGGGCTGCCCGCTCGGCGTCGCTCAGCGGCCGTTTGGCCTGCGTCCCGGCGTCCACGGCGACGATCACCGACACCGCTTTGGCGTACACGATCTCGGTCTCGCCGCCCCGATCGACGATCCGCGAGCCCAGCGTGTACGACGTACTGCCGACCGCCTCGACCCAGACGTCGACGTCGTACGGCGGGTGCCGGAGCAGGATCGGCCGCAGGTAGTCCACGGTCTGGCTGGCCAGCACGCAGGGGTACTTGCTGAAGTAGTCCTCCGCGTCGGCCCCGACCACCGACGCCAGGAACAGGATCCGGGCCTCCTGCAGGTAGTCGAAGTAGCGGACGTTGTTCACATGGTCATAGGAGTCGATGTCGGACCAGCGCACCAAGACCGGGTGGGTGAACCTCACGCGCCCTCCAACTTCGACAGGGCCGCACGCTCGACCGGGGTGATTCGGCGCAATCGGTTGGCGGCGAAGTCGAACGGGACCAGCCGGGTCCGCGCCTCGACGTACGTCCGGCGCGGTTCGACGTCGAGGATCTCGTAGTCGACCATGAACGAGGCGGCTCTGATCTCGCTGATCCACAGCTCGATCCGGACCGGCTCCGGCCGGAACACCAGCGGAGCGCGGTAGTGCACCTCGTGCCGGGCCACCAGCAGCCCGGTCTCCAGGTCGTCGGCACCCAGCTCCTTGGCCGTCCGGAAGAGGAAGTCCACCCGGGCGTCCTGCAGGTAGTCGACGTACCGGCCGTTGTTGACGTGGCCGAGCGCGTCCATGTCGCCCCAGCGCAGCGGACAGTGATAGACGTGTCGATTGTGAGCCTTGCCGTGATCATCGCTGTGATCATCCACACGGCGATCATCCCATCCGGGCCACAGCGGGGCCGACCTGGCGTCGGTAGGGTGCTTCCGGACCGTGTCATCAGGTGAGAACCGGGTTGAGTGAAGGAGTTCGGCGGATGAGCGAGCAGCAGCGGGTAGCGATCGTGACCGGGGCAGCCCGGGGAATCGGTGCGGCCGTGGCGCAGCGCCTGGCCGCCGACGGCAACGCGGTCGCGGTGCTGGACCTGGACGAGGCGGCCTGTGCCGGCACCGTCGAGGCGATCACCGCGGCCGGCGGCAAGGCCGTCGCGATCGGCTGCGACGTGAGCAAGTCCGACCAGGTGACCGCAGCGGTCGCGCGGGTCGCGGCCGAGCTCGGCGCGCCGACGATCCTGGTGAACAACGCCGGCGTACTGCGCGACAACCTGCTCTTCAAGATGTCCGAGGACGACTGGGACACGGTGATGTCGGTGCACCTGCGCGGCAGCTTCCTGATGTCCAAGGCGTGCCAGGCGCACATGGTCGAGGCCGGCTACGGGCGGATGGTGTTCCTGTCCTCCACCTCGGCGCTGGGCAACCGCGGCCAGGCCAACTACGCCTCCGCGAAGGCCGGCCTGCAGGGCCTGGCCAAGACGCTGGCGATCGAGCTGGGCAAGTTCGGCATCACCGCGAACGCGATCGCGCCGGGCTTTATCGAGACCGACATGACGGCGGCCACCGCGGCCCGGGTCGGCGTCGACTTCGAGGAGTTCAAGAAGGCGACCGCCGCGACCATCCCGGTGAACCGGACCGGCAAGCCCGAGGACATCGCCGCCGCCGCGTCGTTCTTCTGCGGCGAGGAGGCCGGCTTCGTCTCCGGCCAGGTCCTGTACGTCGCCGGCGGACCCCGAAACTGACACGGCAACCGAGGCTGGAGACCGACAGATGACGCAAACCTTCACCGGGGTCGACGAGGTCGTCCACGCGGTCGGCACCCAACTCGGCGAGACCGCGTGGCTGGAGATCACCCAGGAGCAGGTGAACCAGTTCGCCGAGGCGACCGGTGACCACCAGTGGATCCACGTCGACGTTGCCCGCGCCGCGAAGGGCCCGTACGGCGGCACCATCGCCCACGGCTACCTGACGCTGTCGTTGATCGCCCGCTTCGGCGAGGAACTCTTCTCGGTCGAGGGCGTCACCGCGAAGCTCAACTACGGCGTCAACAAGGTCCGCTTCCCCGCCCCGGTTCCGGTCGGCTCCCGCGTCCGTGCCAGCGCCTCGATCGCCGGCGCCCAGGAAACCCCGGCCGGCGTCCAGGTCTCTCTCCAGTGGGTCATCGAACTGGAGCACTCCACCAAGCCCGCCTGCGTCGCCGAAACCGTTGTTCTGCTGGTTCGTTAGAGCGGACAGATGAGTACTGAGTGGGTTGCCGTTCGCTGGTAACCCAGCCAGTTGTTGACGGCGAGCATTGGTTCGTTGCCGTCGTAGTTCGCGGTGAAGGCGCCGACGACACCAGCGTCGGCGGCGCGGTGCAGCGCCGCGCACTTGACCAGCTTGGCGAGCCCGCGGCCCTGGTACTCCGGCATCGTCGCGGTCATCTGCGACCAGATCTTGTGGTGGTCCCCGTTGCCGAGCGTGAAGCCGATCACCCGCTCACCGTCGAGCGCCGCAACGCTCAGATCCAGCACCATCCCCGGCGCGTTCCAGACGCCCGCCAGCCAGTCGTCGTACGGCCGGCTGGTGATCTTCGCATCTCCGGGCTTGGTGCGCTGAGCAACCTCGTCGGCCTGGTGGACAGCCCGCGGATCCACCTCGTTCAGCGGCACCAGCCGCACCCCGGCCGGCACCTTCGGCAACGCCGGCGCCCGCCGCGGCTCGATCCCCGCGTAGTGCACCTGCCGGGTCTGCGCATAGCCCCAGCGCGCAGCCCACGGCGCCGACGCCGGATCCGCGAACACCCGCACACTCTCGGCCCCGGCCTCCTTCAGATGAGCATGCGTCGCGTCCAGCAGGCCTGTCCCGGCTCCCCGCCCACGATGGTCCGGATGCACGAGCACCCGCAGTACGGCGCTGACCGGGTCGGAGCCGGCGATCAGCGCGGCCGAGCTCCAGCCGACCAGCTCGCCGTCCTCGACGGCGGTGAGGCAGACCCGGGCCCGCGAATCCCCCGCCTGGCTGATGGCGGCCCGCAGGCCGCGCGCCGAGGTGACCAGATAGGGCTCGATGAGCTCGTAGAGCGCCGCGGCTGGCTCCGCGTCCTCCAGTACCGCCGGCCTGATCTCCATCCGGACTCCTTCGACGAGTTGTCCGGAAGATAACGCGATTCCGGGGCTCCTCAGGACCCGAGCGGGTCAAACGTTATGCAACTCAGAACTTTCTCAACAGTCCGGTCTGGGTCGCCACCCGGCGGTAGCCGAGCCAGTTGTTGACGGCAAGCATCGGGCCGTTCTCGTCGTCGTTGGAGGTGAACGCTCCGACGATCCCCGCGTCGGCACAGCGCCGCAGCGCCTCCCACTTGGCCAGCTTGGCCAGCCCACGGCCGCGGTACGCCGGGATCGATCCGGTCATCGCCGACCAGGCCCGGTCGCCGTCGGTCTCGATCGCCGCGAAGGCCGCCACCTCGTCACCGGCCATCGCGGCGACGCTGAGCGCCTTGTCCAGCCCGGGCGCATGCCAGATCTCTTCCAGCCAGTCGTCGTAGTCGACCGCGTCGGTCGGCGAATCACCCGGTTCGTCCAGCGACGCCACCGCGTCCGCGGCGTAGGCCTGGCGCGGATCCAGCTGGTCCATCGTCACCAACTCGATCCCCTCGGCCTGTGCCGGGCGCTCCGGCAGCTCGCGCGGATCGACGCCGGCGTAGTGCATCTGCCGCGTCCCGTCGTACCCGAACTTCTTCGCGAACTCGACACCCTCCGCTGTCGCGAACGTCCGCGCCCGTACCGCACCGATCCCGCCCAGATGCTCGTGCAACCTCTGCGCGAGTGCCCCACCGATCCCCTGCCCTCGGTGCTCGGGATGCACGTAGATCGTGACGCCGGCCTGGCCTGCTTCGCTGGTCCAGGTGTTCAGACCCGCGGACCCCCAGCCGACGATCTCCCCGTCGGCCACCGCGACCAGCGCCAGAACCCGCGCGGCCGGGGGCTGCACGGCGATCATGTACCGCGCGGTCGCGGCCGACATGACCAGGTACGAGAAGGTGGCGCGCCGCAGTGCGGACACCGCCTCGGCGTCCTCCGGTACCGCGGGCCTGATGTCCATTCCCGGACGATAACGAGCCACGATCGCCACCCGCCAGGCATTTACCGGGCGCGGCGGCGCGGCCCGGTACGCAGTACCGGGGTAGTTGGAACGCGATCGCAACAGCTGTGCGGTGGCTGTGATTCTGTCCAGAGCCGACCGGGCATTAGGGTTGGCCGGTGCCCGTGATCGCGACCTCATCGCTGACGAAGCGATACCCGCGTGTGACGGCCCTGGACGAGCTGACTGTCGAGGTGGGGTCCGGCGTGACCGGACTGGTCGGAGCCAACGGTGCCGGCAAGTCGACCCTGCTGAAGATTCTGCTCGGACTGATCGCCCCGACCGCCGGAAGTGCCATCGTGCTGGGACACGACGTGGTCACCGGCGGCGAGGCGGTCCGCGCCCTGGTCGGGTACATGCCCGAGCACGACTGCCTGCCGCCCGACGTGTCCGCGACCGAGTTCGTCGTGCACCTCGCGCAGATGTCGGGCCTGCCCGCCACCGCCGCCCGCGAACGAGCCGCCGACGTACTGCGGCACGTCGGGCTGGACGAGGCTCGCTATCGCCCGATGGGCGGCTACTCCACCGGCATGAAGCAGCGGGTGAAACTCGCGCAGGCGCTGGCCCACGACCCCAAGCTCGTCCTCCTCGACGAGCCCACGAACGGCCTCGACCCGGCCGGTCGCGACGAGATGCTCACGCTGGTCCGCCGGATCGGGACCGAGTTCGGCATCCCGGTGCTGATCACCTCGCACCTGCTCGGCGAGCTCGAGCACGTCTGCGACCACATCGTCGTCCTCGACGGTGGCCGGCTGCTCCGCTCGGAGTCCAAGGCCGCGCTGACCGGCGAGACCGGCGTACTCGCTGTCGAGGTCCGCGACCTCGGCGGGCGTGACCGCCTCGGCGCCGCGCTGGAACGAGCGGGCGCCCGGGCCAGAGCCGACGGGCCGCTGGTGCTGGTCGAGATCAGCGGCGAGGAGACCTACGACCTGGTCCGCGACACGATCGCCGAACTGGAACTGGGACTGGTCCGGGTGGAGCCGCACCGGCACCGGCTGGAAGAGGTCTTCAGTGTCTGACCAGCAGCGGTCGGGGGTCATCCACGACATCGGCTACCGGCACTACGACGGACCGCGGCTCGGCCGGTTCTCGATCTGGCAGGCGCTGGTGGTGTCGAGCCTGCGGCACGCCTACGGTCTCGGCCGGTCCGGCAAGTCGAAGGTGATGCCGATCCTGCTGCTGGCCATCATGGTCGTGCCGGTGGCCATCATCGTCGGCATCGAGACCGCGCTGAAGTTCGACGAACCGCCGCTGACCCAGGTGCAGTACATCTTCTTCCTGCAGGCCGTGATCGCTCTCTACCTGGCCTCGCAGGCGCCGCAACTGTTCTCCCGCGATCTGCGCTACCGCTCGATCGTGCTCTACCTGGCCCGGCCGCCGCGCGGCACCGACTACGCGCTGGCGAAACTGACCGCGCTGGTGCTGGCGCTGATGATCCTGATGTGCCTGCCGATGGTGATCCTGTACGCCGGTGCGCTGCTGGCGAAGTTCGACTTCACCGACATGACGAAGGAGTTCCTCAGCGGCGTGGTCGCGGCGTTCCTGCTGTCGGTGCTGCTGGCCGCGATCGGCGGACTCATCGCGGCGGCCACTCCCCGCCGGGGTTTCGCCGTCGCCGCGATCATCGCCGTCCTGATCGTGTCGTTCACGGCCGTCGTCACCACCGGCGCGATCCTCGACCCGGAGGGCACCACCCGCGACCCCGCCGCCCGGTACAGCAACCTGGGATCGCCGTTCACCCTGGTGGACATCTTGTCGCGGTTCATCCTGCGCGGTGGCGGCGACTGGATGCCGACCACCCAGCAGGGCCTGATCTTCGCCGCCGTCTACGTGCTGCTGGTGGCGGGCTGCGTCTGGGGCGTGCGGGCGCGCTACGCGAAGGTGGCCCGCGGATGAGCGTGATCCAGATCGAGAAGGTCTCCCGCTGGTACGGCAACGTGGTGGCGGTCAACGACGTCACGATGACGATCGCTCCCGGTGTCACCGGACTGCTCGGCCCGAACGGCGCCGGCAAGTCGACGCTGATCACGATGATGGCGGGCTTCCTGCCGCCGTCCACCGGAACCGTCACGCTCGACGGTGTCCCGGTCTGGCGCAACGTCGCCGCGTACCGGCACATCGGCCTGGTGCCCGAGACCGAGGCCGTCTACGACAGCCTGACCGGATCCCAGTTCGTCCGCGCCAATGCCGAACTGCAAGGGCTGGAGAGCCCCGGGACCGCCGCCGAGGCCGCGATCGCGACCGTCGCGATGGAGGATGCCGCCGGGCGCCGCATCGCGACGTACTCCAAGGGCATGAAGCAGCGGATCAAGATGGCGGCCGCGCTCGTGCACGAGCCGTCCGTGTTGCTGCTCGACGAGCCGTTCAACGGGATGGATCCGCGCCAGCGGCTGCACCTGATGGATCTGCTCCGCAAGATGGGCGCCGACGGCCGGACCGTCCTGTTCAGTTCGCACATCCTGGAGGAGGTGCAGCAGGTCGCGACCCATATCGAGGTGGTCGTGTCCGGCCGGCACGCGGCCTCCGGCGACTACCGCGCGATCCGTACCCTGATGACGGATCGGCCGGTGCTGTACCGGCTGCGCTCCTCCGACGACCGCCGGCTCGCCTCCGCACTGATCGGCGACCCCTGTACTTCGGGCGCCGACCTGGACGGATCCGCGCTGCAGGTCCAGGTGGTCGACTTCGAGCGCTTCAGCCGCCTGCTCCCCGGACTGGCCCGCGAACTGGGGATCCGGCTGCTCGAGGTCGCGCCGACGGACGAGTCCCTCGAGAGCGTCTTCTCCTATCTCGTCGGGAGGCGCTGACGATGAACGCGACGGTCGCGCGGCTGACGATGTCCACCTTGTTCGGGCACCGGCGTGGTCTGCTGCTCTTCATCCTTCCCGGGGTGCTGCTCGCGCTGTGCGTGCTGCTGGCCCTGACGCTCGACGACACCGCCGGCTTCAGCGCGGCCTTGTTGCAGATGTTCGGGCTGGCGGTGATCGTGCCGCTGATCTCCCTGCTCGCCGCGACCGGTGCCCTGGCGAGCGAGATCGACGACGGCTCGATCGTCTACCTGCTGAGCAAGCCGATCAAGCGCTCCACCATCGTCTTGACCAAGGCACTGGTCGCGATCGGTGTGATCCTCGTTCTCGGCGCGGTGCCGATGACGCTGGCCGGGTTGATCCTCGACCACTCCGAGCCCCGAACGGCGATTGCCTTCGGCCTCGGTTCGCTGGTGGCCGGGATCGCGTACACCGGCATTTTCACCGCCCTGTCGGTGATGTCCGGCAACGCGGTCACGATCGGTCTGATCTACGCCCTGCTCTGGGAAGGCGTGATGGGCCAGTACGTCGACGGCGCGAAGGCGTTGAGCGTCCAGCAGTGGTCGCTCGCGGTGATCCGGAAGCTCAGCGCAGCCACGGAGGTCGAGTCCGCGGTGAGACTGCCGATCGCGACCATCCTGCTCATCGCCGTCACCGCCATCGGCCTCACCCTGGCCATCGCGCGACTCCGCTCGCTCATCCTGTCCACCGCGGAGTGATCTTGGTCCGGTTCTCTCCGGCATCTCGCTTCGGATATTTAGACAGTATGCTGTCATGACGGGTGTAGGCTGTCATTTATGAACAGCTCACCCGCAGGCATCCTCGCCGGCCTGATGGTCTCCGACGCGCCACGACCCGAGTTCGCCGACGCCCTAGCTCCGTTCGCCCCGTTGATCGGCAGCTGGGACCTCGACGTCAAGTACTACGACGACTCCGGCGAGGTGATCCGCGAGACCAAGGGCGAGTGGCACTTCGGCTACGCGCTCGACGGCCGGGCTGTCGCGGACATCTGGATCACCCCAAGCCGGACTCAACGCGCCCTCGACGGCGATGGCGAGTGGGGCCTGACCGTCCGCCTCCACGACCCCGACCTGGGTGCCTTCCGCTCCACCTGGCTAGGCCCCAAGCATGGCGTCGTGATGACGTTCATCGGCCACCCGGGCGCCAACTCCATCACCTTGGAGGCGCGCGAACCCAAGTCCGCCAAGACCCGCTGGATCTTCACAGACATCTCCGAAACCGGCTTCCACTGGCGCAACGAAGACGAGGACGAAGCCGGCAAGATCACCGTCCGCCAACGCTTCTTCGCCAGCCGCCCTCAGCTGTAAGCCGCCGGCCTGCGGGCGGTGCAGGAGTCGGCGAGAGGTTAGCTGTAGACCTCGACGGCTGCTGAAGCCAAGCGCAGGAGGTCTTCTCGAAGGTCCACCGGCTCCAGCACCTCCACGTCGGCACCGAATGCCAGTAGTACGCCGCAAGCCGCCTCCCGCACACGGAAGCGCATCGCCACATGCGGCCAGGGGTCCTCCGGAGCTGGCACATCGCGGGCCTGCTCGCCCTTCGCCAGCATCGGCGTCGCGACCCGCCTGACCAACTCCGCTCGTCCCGGCCGCACCCGGACCACCACATCAACCCCAGCCGGCAGAGTGCGCTCCAACCCCTCACGGAGCCGCTGCCACTCCCCCTGCAGATCAAGGTCCTCCGGCCGAACGGCAACCTCGTCGAGTACGTCGACCTGCTCGACCCGCGACACCCGGTACATCCGCGAGACCCCGCGATGAGCCGCCACGAGATACCACCGCCCGGCCTGCTCCACGAGCCCCCAGGGATCGACAGTACGGCGTACTGGCCGTCCCGCGCTCGCCGACGCATACCTCAAGCTCACCCGCCGACGGGTCACCACAGCCTGCCGGAGCGCGGGCAGTGCGCCAGTGTCCTCAGCCTCCGCGAACCACCGACGCCGATCGACCACGATCGCGTCCGACAACACCGCAGCATCGTCCTGCAACTGCATCGGCAAGGTAGCTGACAGCTTCCCCATCGCCGACTGCAACGCATCCCGCATGCCGAGCTCCTCCGACAGCGAAGCCCTGCCGGACCAGGCGAACAGCGCCTGCGCCTCCCGCGGAGTCAGACCACTCACGTCAGCCCGATAGCCCGGCAGCAGCACGCACCCACCGTTGCGCCCGCGCTCGGTATAGACGGGCACTCCCGCGGCCGACAGTGCTTCCATGTCCCGCATCACCGTGCGCGTTGACACCTCCAGCCGCTCGGCCAGCTCCCGCGCACTCAGCCGAGGATGCCGCTGCAGCAAGAGGATGATCTGCAGCAATCGATCGGCTCTCATACAGCGAAAGATATATGACAGAAGATGTCCGATATAGAGGACGAGAGTGGTTCCGACACCAACTACTGGAGGAATCGTGACGGACCCACGCCCGATGCTCATGCTCGCCCTGGACCAGACCCAGGCGATGATCGACACCATCGGCGCTGACGAACTGCACCTGCCGACCCCGTGCTCGGAGTACGACGTCCGCACGCTGCTCGGCCACCTGATCACGGTGGTCAGCCGGATCGACCTCGCCCTGACCGGCAACGACCCGCTGTCGATCCCGACAGTCACCACCGGCGTGACGGATTTCGTCACCACCTGGAAGGAGCGGCGGGCCGCTGTCGACGAGACGCTGTCGGATGCCGCTGTGCTCACCCGCATCTGCAAACTGCCCTGGGCAACTCTCCCGGGCGCGGGTGCCATCGCCGCCTACACAGGTGAGCTCACCACGCACTCGTGGGACCTCGCGAAAGCGACCGGCCGTACTGATCTGCTGGACGACGCGCTGGCCGAGTACTGCCTGCCGCTGGTCCAGCAGTTCATCCCCGCCGAACCCCGTGGCGGCCAGGTGCCGTTCGGACCCGTAGTACCGGTGGGTGCCGGCGAGTCGCCATACAACCGGTTGGTTGCCTGGGAGGGACGCCGGCACTAGCGACTAGCCGACGATGCCGCCGTTGAGGGTCAGGCCACCATCGATGGTGATGGTCTGGCCCGTGATCCAGGAGGCCTCGTCGGAGAGCAGGAACCACACGAGCGACGCGACGTCCTCGGGCCGGCCGAGCCGCTTCAGCGGGTAGGTCGCCGCCACCTTGTCCTCGCGTCCTTCGTACAGAGCGCCGGCGAATTTCGTCTTCACCACCGCGGGCGCCACCGCGTTGATCCGGATCTCCGGCGCCAGTTCGACCGCCAGTTCGCTCGTCACCCGGGACAGCATCGCCTTGGTCGCGCCGTACCAGCCGATGCCGGGTGACGGCGCCAGGCCGGCCACGGACGACAGGTTGACCACAGCACCGCCATGCCTGCGCATCCATGCGTCGCTGCAGGCCTTCACCCAGGCAATGGTCGCCAGCACGTTCGTGTCGACCATCTTGGCCGCCACGGCACTGTCGACATCCAGCAGCGAGCCATAGATCGGGTTGATGCCGGTGTTGTTCACCAGCAGATCCACAGACCCGTACGTCGCTACGGCCGCGGCTACCACGCTTGCGCGGTGCTCTGGGTCCGCCGCCTTCCCCTGGACGGCCAGGGCGTGCTCCCGGCCGCCGAGGGACTCCACTGCCTCATCCAGCGTCTCCTGCGTGCGCCCGGTGATCACCACCCGGGCACCGTCGGCCACGAGGCGCTTGGCGATCGCCAGCCCGATCCCCCGGGAGGCGCCGGTGACGATCGCCGTACGGTCCTTCATCCCCGTCGTGGAGGGCAGGCTCATCAGCTGAGGCGCTCGAGGATGACGGCCATGCCCTGGCCACCACCGACGCACATCGTCTCGAGCCCGAACTGCTTGTCCTCGAACTGCAGCCCGTTCACCAGCGTGGTCATGATCCGCGCACCGGTGGAACCGAACGGGTGGCCGAGCGCGATCGCGCCGCCGTGCACGTTCAGCCGGTCCTCCTCGATGCCGAGTTCGCGGGCCGAGCCGATCACCTGGACCGCGAACGCCTCGTTGATCTCGACCAGGTCGATGTCACCGATGCTCATCCCGGCGCGGGCGAGGGCCTGCTTGCTGGCCTCGACCGGACCGAGGCCCATGATCTCGGGCGACAGGCCGCTCACGCCGGTGGAGACGATCCGGGCCAGCGGGGTCAGGCCGAGCTCGCGCGCCTTGGTGTCGCTCATGATCACCACGGCCGCGGCACCGTCGTTCAGCGGGCAGCAGTTGCCGGCGGTGACGGTGCCGTCGGGCCGGAACACCGGCTGCAACTGGCTGACCTTCTCCAGCGTGGTGCCGGCCCGCGGGCCGTCGTCCTTGCTGACGACCGTGCCGTCCGGCAGCGTCACCGGAGTGATCTCGCGCTCGAAGAAGCCGTTGCCGATCGCCTGCTCGGCGAGGTTCTGCGAGCGGACCCCGAACGCGTCCTGGTCGGCCCGGCTGATCCCCTTGAGCGTCGCCACGTTCTCCGCGGTCTGGCCCATCGAGATGTAGATGTCCGGCATCAGCCCGTCCTCGCGCGGGTCGTGCCAGGTGTCGTTGGTCTCGGCGTACTTCTCGGTCCGCTGGACCGCGTCGGCGAAGGCCTGGTTGAACGAACTCGGGTCACCGACACCGGCCGACCCGAAGTTCTTGTACCGCGAGACGCACTCGACGCCGGCGCTGACGAAAACGTCGCCCTCACCGGACTTGATCGCGTGGAAGGCCATCCGCGCGGTCTGGGTGGACGACGCGCAGAACCGGTTGACCGTGGTCGCGGGCGTGTTGTCCCAGCCCAGCTGTACCGCGACCCGACGGGCCATGTTGCCGCCGTGCTCGTCGTGCGGCTCGGCGCAACCCAGCATCAGGTCCTCGATCTGGTCGCCGGTCAGCCCTGCCTTGGCGACCGCCGCCTGGATCATCTGGACGGCCAGGTCGTCCGGCCGGATCTCCTTGAGCGACCCCTTGCCGGCCCGGCCGATCGGCGAGCGCGCGGTGGAGACGATGACTGCTTCAGGCATTTCGCTGTCCCTTCAGAGGCCCTGCGGCCTTCACAGGCCGAGGTCGCGGCCGATCAGTTCCTTCATGATTTCGTTGCTTCCGGCCCAGATCTTGGTCACCCGGGCATCCCGCCAGGCCCGCGCCACGCGGTACTCGTTCATGTAGCCGTAGCCGCCGTGCAGCTGGACGCACGCGTCCAGGATCTCGTTCTGCACGTGCGCGCTCCACCACTTGGCCTTCGCCGCGTCGACCGCGGACAGCCGGTCCTCGTCGTGCGCGACCACCGCGTTGTCCACGTAGGCCTGGGTCACCTCGGCCTTGGTGACCAACTCGGCGATCAGGAACTTGTTGTACTGGAACGAGCCGACCGGCCGGCCGAACGCCTTGCGGCCCTTCACGTACTCGATCGTCTCGTCCAGGATCTGGGTCGCGTGCGCGATGTTCGACACCGCGGCGCCGATCCGCTCCTGGGCCAGCCGCTCCATCATGTGGATGAAGCCGCGGTCCACCTCGCCGAGCACGTTCTCGTCGGGGACGAACACGTCGGTGAAGAACAGTTCCGACGTACCGGACTCGGTCTGGCCGACCTTGTCCAGCTTACGGCCGCGGGTGAAGCCGTCCATCCCCTCCTCGATCGCGAACAGGGTGATGCCCTTGGCGCCCTTGCTCGGATCGGTCCGGGCCGCGGTGATGACCAGGTCGGCCATGTCGCCGTTGGTGATGAAGGTCTTCGACCCGTTCACCACCCAGCCGCCGTCGGCCTTCTTCGCGGTCGTCTTCAGCGCGGCCAGGTCGGAGCCCCCGGACGGCTCGGTCATCCCGATCGCGGTGATCAGTTCGCCGGAGCAGAACTTCGGCAGCCAGCGCTGCTTCTGCTCCTCGGTGCCCAGATCCACCAGGTACGGCGCGGAGCAGTCGTAGTGGATGCCGAAGCAACTCGACAGCGAGGCGGAGACCTTGGAGACCTCTTCGGCGAACACCGCGTTGAACCGGTAGTCCCCGACGCTCGACCCGCCGTACTCCTCGGGCACGTCCAGGCCGAGGAAGCCCTGCTTGCCGGCTTCGAGCCAGGCGGCCCGGGCGATCGTCTTCTCCTCGAGGAACTGCTCCATCCGCGGCACCAGCGAGCGGTCGCAGTACTCCTTGGCGCTGGCCCGGAACGCGTGGTGGTCCTCGTTGAAGATGATGCGCTGCATCGGTGGGCCTCCCGAGTTTGAGACGGATCACGCCGCGTCGTCGATCTCATGCATTGCTAAGCGCTTGCTTAGCTTCGCGAATCTAGGGCAAGGTGTCAACGTGTCCGCAGTCACCAGTCCCCTCGTCTGGGAGCACGTCCAGCCCGCCGCGGCCCGGCGGCTGCTCACCGGCGCCATCGACGCGTTCGCCGAGCGCGGCTTCCAGGCCACCACCACCCGCGACATCGCCTCCCGCGCGGGGATGAGCCCGGCCGCCCTGTACGTGCACTACCCGTCGAAGGAACGCCTTCTTTTCGAGATCAGCCTGTACGGCCACCGCGCCGCGCTCGAAGTACTGCGGGACGCCGACAAGGGCGACGGCCCTCGCGACCGGCTGAGCGGGATGGTCTCGGCGTTCACCACCTGGCACGCCGAGCACCACACGATCGCGCGGGTGGTCCAGTACGAGTTGGCCGCACTGACTCCGGAGCACCTGGCCGAGGTGGCGGCGATCCGGCGAGCGATCTCAGCTCAGCTCGAGCAGGCGATCACCGACGGCATCGCGGACGGCTCTTTCACCGTCGACGATCTCCCCGGCACCACCCTCGCGATCCTGTCCCTGTCGATCGACGTGGCCCGCTGGTACTCCCCCACCCGCCGCACGCCGTCCGACCTGGGCACCCTCTACGCCGACCTGGCTCTCCGGATGCTCCAGGCCTGACCCCCTTCCGCACGTGCGAAGGCCCGGCTCCCTTTCGGGGCCGGGCCTTCGAGTGGAAACGTCGTACCGGACTCAGCCGGCGACGGGTCAGACCTGCAGCGCGGCCTGGACGTCCAGGTGGATGTCCACCTTGTCACCGATCAGCAGCTTGCCACCCTCGAGCGGCACGTTGAAGTCGATGCCCCAGTCCTTGCGGCTGATCGAGGCGGAGGCCTCGAAGCCGATGATCGTCTGGCCGTACGCGTTCTGGTCCACGCCGAGGAACTCGACGGCGAACTCGATCGGCAAGGTGGCGTCCTTGATGGTCAGCTCGCCGGCCAGGATGTAGTCGTCGCCCTCGGGCTTGAAGGCGGTGCTGGCGAAGGTCATCTTCGGGCTGTTCTCGGCGTCGAAGAAGTCACCGGACTTCAGGTGTCCGTCGCGCTGCGCGTTCCGGGTGTGCACGGAGCCCAGCTCGACGGTGACGTTGGCGGTCGACTCCTCGAGCGAGTCCTTGACGACGATCTCGCCGCCGAACTCCTCGAAGGTGCCGCGGACCTTGGTCATCAGGTGACGGACAGTGAAGCCGATCTCGCTGTGCGCGGTGTCCAGCGCGTAGGTGCCGGCGACCAGGCCGGGGATCGCGGTGGTGGCGGTGATGGTCTCGCTCATGGAGGGTTCCTCTCGAGGGGGTCTGTCTAGGTGGGGCGACGCGGTCGCGAGGTGAAGTTCAAATTTCAACCTTCGACCCGACAGTAGTAAGGAACTGTTTAAAAGTCAATTACATTCCCGGTACACTGTGTGCGTGACGATGACGACTGGGACCCGGTGGCTCGACTCCGAACAGCAGGTGGCGTGGCGCGCGTACCTGCTGGGTACTGCGCGCCTGATGGCGAAGCTCGACGACGACCTTCGCCAGTTCGGCCTGGGCATCAACGACTACGAGATCCTCGTCCGGTTGTCGGAGGCTCCTGACCGCCGGCTCCGGATGGCGGAACTGGCCGACCGGCTGCACCAGAGCCGCTCGCGCCTGACCCACACCGTCGGACGCCTCGAGGCCGCGGAACTGGTCCGGCGTACCTCGTGTAAGAGCGACAAGCGCGGGGTCTGGGCCGAACTGACCGACGCCGGCTTCTCGCTGCTCGAGCAGGCCGCGCCGTACCACGTGGACGGCGTCCGGGAGAACCTGGTCGACCTGGCCTCACCCGAGGACTTCGCCGCCGTCGGGCGGGTCTTCGACGCCGTCTCCGAGCACATCGGCCAGCGCTGAGCCCCGCAGTACCGGCAGAGCTGTCCGCGCGGGTGAGCTGGTCGTCGTCCCGTACCAGCAAGCCTTCGACGCCGTCGGCCTGCGCGCACCCGCGGAACACTGGATCTGGGACGGCATCCACCCCCACGTACGCCGGCCAGCGAATCCTCGCCGACACCTGGCTCGAAGCCGTCGCCGCCAACCGTTGTCTCTTCACCTAGCACCCATTGCCTCACCTTGCTGCGAGCGCATCATGGACAGGTGGGTTCGGATCTGGTCGGCCGCGAGGACGAGCTGGCGCTGCTCGGCGGCCTGATCGCCAGACTGCCGACGACGTCGTCGGTGGTGATCGTCACGGGTGAGGCGGGCATCGGCAAAACCGCGTTGCTTCGCAGCGCCTTGGACGATGCCACCGCCGCGGGCCTGCGGGTACTGCGCGGAGCGTGTGCGCCGATGTCGGGCGCGGTGGCGTACGGGGGTCTCGACCCGGCGTTGTCGTCGGTACGGATTGCCGCCCGCGAGGCGTACGCGTCAGCCTCCGAGGGGCGGGCTCGAGCCGTCGAGTCGATGCTGACCAAGCTCGGCGAGCTCGCCGACGACGGTGTCGTGCTGGTCGTCGAGGATGTTCAGTGGGCGGATACCTCGACCCTGGACTTCTTGGCGCACCTCAGCCGCAACCTGCCCGAGTCGGGGTTGCTGGTCCTGCTCAGCTGGCGGGATGAAGACACAGATGCCGAGCACTCGCGATGGCTGGGTGAGCAGCTGCGCAATCCCATGATCATCGATCTGCCCCTTCGGCGGCTGACGCTCGAGGAGACCCTGCGGCAGCTGTCCGGCCATCCCGCGGAGATCGGCGCGGCTGTGTACGGCCGCAGTGCGGGGAACCCCTATCTCAGCGCCGAACTGGCCCGCGGTGGTGCGCGGCTGCCTGCGTCGTTGCGGCAGGTTCTGGGAGCGAGGCTCGACGCGGTTCGCCCGCCGGCTCGCACGGTCGTCGGTGTTGCCGCGACGTTTGGCCGGACCCTGACCGACGACGAACTGCTGGTCGCCGCCGCAGGCGACGAGGATGCCGTCACCCAGGCGTATGAGGCGGGCCTGATGGTGCGTGACCCTGAGCATGGATCGACCGCTCGTCACCCGGTGCTCGCCGAGATCGCCTACGAGCGGCTGCTGGCAGCCGATCGCCGGTTGCTGCACACGCGAATGGCGGAGCACCTGGCGGCGTCCCTTTCCGGGCATCCGAGTGCGGGCGCCGTCGCCGAGGTGGCCGCGCAGTACGGGGGCTCGGGAAACGCGGATCAGGCACTCGGCTGGGCGGTCCGAGCCGCGAAGGCAGCCGAGCAGGGTTACTCGATCGCGGAGGCCGGTCACTGGTACGCCGTCGCGGCGTCGCTGGGGGATCCCGGCCTCGACGCCCGCCCTCAGGTACCAGCCAAGTTGGAGTTGCTCGATGCGGCGGCCTCCCATCTCGGCGCGGTCGGCCAAGTGGACAGGGCCATCGCGCTGCTGGACTTCGACCTCTCCGCAAGTCCGGATGCCGCCGAACCGGGAGCCGCCGACCTGGTCGCGCGCGCGGCACTGACGCGGAGCTGGTTGGGAACGGTGCTGGGAGACACCCAGCGCGCGTTGCGCGATGTCGAACTGGCCGAGCGACTGACGTCGTCAGCGGACCAGGTCACCTGGGCACGGATCCATGCGCGTCGCGCGATGGCGCTGGGAACGTGTTCTCGGTGGGAGGAGGCGGTGGTCTCAGCGACGACGGCGCTCGACCTCGGAACCAGCTGCGCCGACCTCCGAACGGTGAGCACCGCTCATTTCCTGCTGGGGGTCGCGGCGGCCCTGGCCGGCCATACCCCTGAAGCCTTCGAGCACCACGAGGTGGCGCTCGCGACCGCCCGGCAGGCCGCTGAACCTGAGCACCTCGCGATGGCGGGCATCGGCCTGACCGATCTTCACTGGCGGCTCGGTGAGGCGGATCAAGCGGCCCGGGTCGCGCGCGTGATCCGGGCCGAGGTGCGTCGACTCATGCTGGGTCGGCACTGGCTCGAGGACATCATCGACACCAATGTCGTCCTGGCGCTCTACGAGTCGGGTCGGTGGGACGAGGCGCTGACGTGGCTTGCCGATCCGTCGGTGTCGTCGAAACTGGGTCTGCTGCAGGCAGCCCTGGCCCAGGTTCACCTGGCGCGCGGTGAGATCGCGGCCGCCGAGGCGATGCAGGCTCAGGCAGCGTCCCTGGCCGAGCGGGACCAGCCATTGTTCTTGGGGATGTACGGCCAGGTCCAAGCGAGCCTTCTGCTCCAGACCGGTCATGCTGACGAGGCGCTCGAGTTGGTGTTGTCGATCGCCGAGACGGTGTCCGGGACCCCTGACGAGGTCGACGAGGCGGACCTGTTGCTGGTCGGGCTCGCTGCCGCGGGCGCGGTCGCCGCGCCCGCAGCTGTGGAGCGGCTGGTCTCGCTTCTCGGCGACGCGACCGGGGGCAGAATCGCGGCCGCAATGACGTCGGTGGTCGATGGCGAGCGGTCGCGCGCCAGGGGCCTGCCACGGGCCGAGCCGTGGCTGATCGCAGCGGCCGAGTGGGCCACACTCGGCCGGCCGTACGACGAGGCGCGGGCAAGGCTCCGCGCCGCCGAGGCACTACTCGAGCAGCGGACCGGCTCCGACGCTCGACGCATGGCTGCGGAGGAACTCGGTGCCGCGCGTCAGTTGGCGAAGAACCTCGGCGCGGCGCCTCTCCTCGAGGACATTGACCACCTCGCACGACTGGCGCGGGTCGATCTCGGGCCACGCCCGGACCGCCGCCGGGCCGGCCGCCCGGCCCACCGCCCCGGCGACCCGGCCTCGGACACCACCGCGTGGCCGCCGCCGCTGACAGAACGCGAACAGCAGGTACTCGGCCTGCTTGCCGACGGTCTGACCAACCGTGAGATCGGCAACGCGCTCTTCATGAGCCCCAAGACGGCCAGTGTGCACGTCACCCATCTGATGGAGAAGTTCGGCGTCCACAGTCGAGTCCAGGTCGCCGCCATGGCCGCCCGCCTCGGCCTCGACAGGCAGCCCCCGCCGTCCTGACCCTGCCCGACCCATCAATCGGCGGCGACCACGGGACTCAGGCGACGTGTGCGCGGCGACGTCGATACAGCCACAGTCCGGCGACGGCGACACCGGCGCCCCCGAGCGCCGATGCGCCGGCCTGGATGACCTCGACGCCAGTGTCATCAGAGGACGTGCCGACCGCCGCTCCCTCCAAGGCGGCGACCTCGTCCTGCGAATCGGCGTACACCGAGACCGGCGGATCGTGCGGCACCAGCCCGCACCCGTAACGCTCTTCCGGAACCCTCGCAGAGGCATCGACCGCCCCGAGCATCGTGACACCAACTGCGAGGGCGACGGCGGCGACGACGGAACTTCGGCGCTTCATGGCTACTCCTTGGCGAGCTTTCCTTCGGCGAGCTTTCCTTGTCCTCACCACACTCATCGTCCGCCCACCCCCGCCACATCGTCCGCCCACCCAACCCTCGTCCCCCCAAGTCCTTAGCCACCACCCCCGGCCTCCTTAGCCACTGCCCCAGCCACTCCTCAGCCACTCCTCAGCCACTGCCCCAGCCACTCCTTAGCCACTGCCCCAGCCACCTGCGCCAGCCACTTCTTAGCCACCTGCGCCAGCCAGTTGCAGCGACCTTTATTCCGCTCTCCGCTCCCGTCCACATCGAAGGCGTAAGCGCTTGGCGTCCGGCGGCGCGCCATCCTCGGCCAGGTTCCAGTCCGTTCTGCTCTGGAAACGCGAAGGGCTCACAACCTGGGTGGTTGTGAGCCCTTCGCGTTGGTGCAGGTCAGTCGCGGGTGAGCTTGCGGTAGGTGACGCGGTGCGGGCGAGCCGCCTCGGCGCCGAGGCGCTCGATCTTGTTCGCCTCGTAGGCGGCGAAGTTGCCCTCGAACCAGAACCACTTCGACGGGTCCTCGTCGGTGCCTTCCCAGGCGAGGATGTGGGTCGCGACGCGGTCCAGGAACCACCGGTCGTGGGAGATCACCACGGCACAGCCCGGGAACTCCAGCAGCGCGTCCTCGAGCGACTGCAGGGTCTCGACGTCCAGGTCGTTGGTCGGCTCGTCGAGCAGCAGCAGGTTGCCGCCCATCTTCAGCGTCAGGGCCAGGTTCAGCCGGTTCCGCTCACCACCCGACAGCACGCCGGTCGGCTTCTGCTGGTCCGGGCCCTTGAACCCGAACGACGCGACGTACGCGCGGCTCGGCATCTCGAAGTTCGCGACCTTGATGTAGTCGAGCTCGTCGGACACCTGCTGCCAGACCGTCTTCTTGGGGTCCAGACCGCCGCGGGACTGGTCGACGTACGAGATCCGGACCGTATCGCCGAGCCGCAGGCTGCCCTTGTCCGGCGTCTCCTCGCCGACGATCATCCGGAACAGCGTCGACTTGCCAACGCCGTTCGGACCGACGATGCCGACGATGCCGGCGCGCGGCAGCGAGAAGCTGAGGCCGTCGATCAGCTTGCGATCGCCGAACCCCTTCTCCAGCTTGGAGACCTCCAGCACCGTGCTGCCCAGCCGCGGGCCGGCCGGGATGTTGATCTCGTCGATGTCGAGCTTCTTGGAGCGCTCGGCCTCCGCGGCGAGCTCCTCGTACCGGGCCAGCCGGGACTTGCTCTTGGTCTGCCGGGCCTTCGCGTTCGACCGGACCCACTCGAGCTCGCGCTCCAGGATCTTCTGCCGCTTCGCGTCCTTGCGGCCCTCGACGACGAGCCGCTCCTGCTTGGTCTCCAGGTACTTCGAGTAGTTGCCCTCGTACCCGTAGGTCTTGCCGCGGTCCATTTCCAGGATCCACTCGGCCACGTTGTCCAGGAAGTACCGGTCGTGGGTGATCGCCAGTACGGCGCCCGGGTACTTCTGCAGGTGCTGCTCGAGCCAGAGCACGGACTCCGCGTCGAGGTGGTTGGTGGGCTCGTCCAGCAGCAGCAGGTCAGGCTGCTGCAGCAGGAGCTTGCACAGCGCGACCCGGCGGCGCTCACCACCGGAGAGGTTGTCCACCAGCGCCTCGGCCGGCGGGCACCGCAGCGCGTCCATCGCTTGCTCGAGCTGCGCGTCCACGTCCCATGCGTTGCGGTGGTCCAGCTCGGTCTGCAGATCACCCATCTCGGCGAGCAACGTGTCGTAGTCCGCGTCGGGATCGGCCAGCTCGGCGGAGATCTCGTTGAAGCGGTCGAGCTTCTTCTTGGTGTCGCCGACCCCTTCCTCGACGTTCTCCAGCACGGTCTTGCCCTCGGTCAGTGGCGGTTCCTGCAGCAGGATCCCCACCGTCGCGTCCTCGGCCAGCCGCGCCTCACCGTTCGAGGCATGGTCCAGGCCCGCCATGATCTTGAACAGGGAGGACTTGCCGGTGCCGTTCGGCCCGACAACGCCGATCTTCGCTCCGGTCAGAAAGTTCAGCGTGACGTTGTCGAGAACGACCTTGTCGCCGTGTGCTTTCCGGACGTTGCGAAGCGTGTAGATGAATTCCGCCATACCCCAGAGCCTATGCGCTAGCCCCTCCCCGCTCCCAACCGGCGCCAATCAGCGAGCTGAGAGCTGAGCGACGAGGGCTCAGGCGGCCTCCTGGGATCGGGTGGTGAGTTCTTCCGCGGTGAAAGGGTTCTCCTCGCGGGCGTCGGATTCCGCGGCGCCGGACAGGTCGCGCATTTCGACGTCGAGGGGCGCGCCGTGCTCCGCGTGCGGGCGCGGTGGGTTCTTGGTGAAGGACGTCATGCCGCGGGTCAGGTCGTGGCCGACGGAGAAGGCGTCGATGACGGTTCGTTCCTTCTTCTCGCCGTTGTCGACCCACTCGGTTGTTTTCAGGCGGCCGGTGACGACGACCGGGTCGCCACGGCGGACCGAGCCGTTGACGTTCTCGGCGAGCGTGCGCCAGCACTCGACGGTGAACCAGGTGGTGGTCCGGTCGACCCACCCGCCGGTCGCCTTGTCGAACTGGCGTGGCGTGGCGCCGAGCCGGAACGACGCCAGCGCCACCCGTCCCGGCACCTCCTTGAACTTCACCTCGCCGCCGACCCGGCCCTGCACGGTCAGATAGGTCTCTCCGACGCTCATGTCGCACACCTTTCGTCAGGTCACAGAAGTGCTGTCACCAGAGAAGATGCACCGATCGCCACCCGATCCACGGGCTGAATTTCCCCGCTGGGGACAACTGCTATCTCAGGCTTGACTTATATAAGCGATGACCGGCATTCTGGGAGCCGCAGCACCACGCCGAGCCGCAGCGAAACGACCGAGAGGAAACTCCAGTGATCGACATCCTCGAGCACATCAACGCGATCCACCGCCAGGTCAGCGTGACCGGCGAGGAGGTGCGGGTGGTGCTCCGGCGCAGCTACCAGGCCGAGGTCGAGGAGGTCTGGGACGCGCTGACCGACCCCGAACGCATGCGCCGCTGGTTCATGCCGATCAGCGGCGAGCTGAAGGTCGGCGGCAGCTTCCAACTCGAGGGCAACGCGGGCGGCGAGATCCTCGAATGCGAGCCGCCGGAGCGTTTCAAGGTCACCTTCGGCGGCCCGACCAGCCTGGTCGAGATCAAGCTGACCGCGGGACCTGACGACACGACCGAGCTGCAGATGGATCATTCGGTCCCCGCCGAGTACGCGGGCGGCGCCGGCGGCGCGCTCTTCGTCGGACCGGGCTGGGACGGCGGCCTGCTCGGCCTCGCGCTCTACCTCGAAGGGCAGATCGCCGAGGAGGACGACCCCCGGGAGATGGCGAACGCCCCCGAGGCCGTGGAGTTCACCAAGGAGTCCGTCCGCGCCTGGATCAAGACCGTCCGCGAGTCGGGCCTGGCCACAGAAGAGGAGCTACGCGCAGCCGCTGAGCCGGCGATCGCCCAGTTCGCCCCCGGCTCCTCGTTCGACGACTTCAGCTAGCCCGTACTACGAACTGCCGCCACCTGGCGGGCCGCAGTACGCAGCGAAGCGCGGTCTGTCAGGTGGCGCAGTGGATGCACCTGTGAGTGGTCGGGCGGGCCATGAGCCGCTCAGGCGCGATGGGATTGCCACAGAGTTCGCAGCGCCCATACTCGCCGGCCAACAACCGAACCAGCGCATCGTCGAGGTCCGCCAGATGCTTGCGGGCGTCTTCGAGGAACACGGTGGTCTGCGAGCGTTCGAAGGCGATGGTGGAGCCTTCAGGGTCGTGTTCATCATCAGTTGCCACTAGGCGTGCGGCCTCGACGATCGCTTCCAGATCGCGGCTGAGCCCAGCGATTCGTTCCGTCGTGGCCGCGCGGTCGGCCGCCAGCAGCTCGCGCAGCTCCTGATCCCTGTTTCCGGCCATCCCCCCACGATGCCACCATCCGGCAAGTGTCCTCACCGTCACGCTTGGCGGTGTTCGACTACGTGGTCGTCAACAACCTGGTCCGCGGCAGGGGCGGTCCGCCGAGGCGCAGATCCTCATCCGTGACGGCCACCCACACCGACGTCACCGTCTACCGTGTTGCGGGGCGCCACCTGGCGCAGGGGGGCAGCCGCGGGAGGTCAGCCGCGGGCGACGGCCAGCTTGTCCCGGCAGGTCGTGTACGCGTCCAGCTCCTCGCGGGCGGGGGCGACGACGTGGCTGTCGGCTACCTTCTCCAACTCCGACCGGAGGGCCTTGGCGACCAGGCGGGCGCGGCGGTTGGCTCCGCTGGCGGCGAAGAGCCTGCAGGCGAAGGAGACAGCGACGCCCAGAACAGCTCCGCCGATCAACATGATCGTCGCGTACGGGATCCCGTTCCACCTCGGCAGTGGCGGGTCGTTCAGCTGCAGGTAGCCGAAGAACGCCAGTGCCAGCAGCCAAAGTGCGCCGCCCAGTGCCATCAGGAACAGCAGCCACTGCAGGAAGCGCGCTACGCCCCACCACCCCGGAGTGTTGCTGGCGCCGAGGTCCGTGCGCGCTACGGCTTGGTCCAGCTCGTCGCCGAGGGACTCCTCGCGCTTGCGGATCGCAGTACGGACTGAGTCTGCCCACGGGCGCGACAAGCCGGCCGCTGCCTTGTTGGTGATGTTTCGGACTGCTGTGTCCATCCGAGCTCGCTGCACCGGCGTTGCCGCGGGCAACGACGAGCGGGCGATCGACACCTCGTTGGACGCCGACTTCCGCAGCGCTTTGCCTTGTTGCCTCGGCACCTGATCCAGGTGGAGCCTGCGCAGCGGGTCGGGCCGGAACCGGCCGAGCCACTTGGTGACGGGCCAGCCTGTCGCCGAACCAGCGCGCTGCAGGTACGACCGGCGTACGGCCTCGACCACTACCGGGACACCGCTGGCGTCGGCCAGAGCGTCCACCAGTTCGGTGATGTCGGACTTGGCGATCTCAGGCGTTTTCGCGTTGCCACACTGGCTTGCCATGCGGTCAGCGACGCGGTCGACGTCCGCTGCCAGCCGCTCCCGCGCGGCCCGCTTGGCGTTGACCCGCTTGACCAGCAAGCCCCGCAGGTCGTCCAGCCCCGCGCCACTCACCGCGGAGGTGGCGACGATCGTGGGGTTCTTGAGGCCGTCCGACTTCAGCAGCCGGGTCAGGTCGCTCATGCAGCTCTTCCGCTGCTCGTCGGTCAGCTTGTCCGCGTGGTTCAACGCGAACGCCATCACCGACGAGTGCGACGCGAACGGCTTGATGTAGCGGTTGTGCAGCGCCGCATCCGCGTACTTCTGCGGATCGACCACCCACACCAGTACGTCGACCAGTTCGACCAGGCGATCCACGATCAGCCGGTGCTCGACCTCGGTGGAGTCGTGGTCGGGCAGGTCCAGCAGGACCAGGCCGTCCAGGTCCTCCGACTGCGCGTCCTCCAGCGAGCTGCGGTGCTGGACCTGGTGACGGCGCGGGATCCCCAGCCAGTTCAGCAGTTCACCGGCGGGCTCCTCACCCCACACACAGGCCAGCGGCATCGAACTGGTCGGGCGGCGGGTGCCGATGGCGGCCAGATCCAGCCCGGTAAGCGCGTTGAACAGTGACGACTTGCCGGACCCGGTCGCACCGGCCAGCGCCACCACGGTCAGATCGCCGGACATCCTGAGCCGTTGCCCGGCCCGGTCCACAATCTGCGAGGCCTCGCTCAGGACCACCTGGTCCAGGCGTCCCCGGCCGGCCTCGGCGGCGTCCTCGAGCGCCTCGATCTTCGTCAGGACATCGGTAGAACCCCTCACCAGGCCCTTGACCGTATCCACAAGTCCCGTCACGTGCAGTCCTCCACCGCGCGCGCGGCCTCCGTCAGTAGCCTGGGTGCGTCGGGATCGACCGGATGCTGGTCGAGCACAGCCAGGTAGCGGGCGAATTCGGCATCCATCAGGGCATGAACCCTACCGTCAAGATTCTCACGCGCCTTGGCGGCCAGGCTGCGCACGGCCTGGTCGCCGAAGATCGCCTCGAGCAACTTCTGGCCGACCACCGCGGTCCCGGCACCGACGCCGAGCTCCGCGCCGGTCGGGATCCCCGCAGTACTGGCGAAGACGACGACCATCAGCGACAGCCCGAGGCCGTTCACGCCGTACGAGAGGATGCGGGCGGTCGAACGCTTGTCAGCGCCTTCCTTGCGCACAAGTTCGAGCACGTAGCCCTGCCACTCGCGCACTGCCCGGCTCGCCTCGGCGGGGAACTCCTTGGACATCCGGCCCATGTCACGGTCGCCGGAGGCAAGCAATTGCCGGCCGGCCGCCGTGGACTGCCAGGACTCCTCGGCCCGCTCGGCGGCCGCCTCGGCGTGCTCGCGCAGCAGCGACTCCAGGCCGGACTCCACCGCGTCGTTGAGGTCCCGGGTCGGCGGCGGCTTCCCGACGACCGCAGTACGGACCTTGTCGCGGATGCGCCCGACGTTGGTCTGCAGACCCTTGAGCAGCTCACCGGTCCCGACGAACTCCTGCCAGCGTGCGAGCACCTCGCCGCGCAGCATCGTGCCGTCCTGGGTGGCCTTGGCGACATCCTTGACGGCCCGGTCGTACGCCGTCTCGGCCGTCGACCGGAGCTCCACCACCGTGTCGGCCTGGGCCCGGACGGCCTTGGCGAACGCGGGGGTCTTCTTCGTCATCGCGGTGACCGCGCCCTGCAACGTCCGCCGTACGACGGCCGACCGGGCCTCGGCGTCCGCCGCCAGGTCAATCAGCCAGTCCTTGATCGAGGCAACCACCTCGGACGGCAGCATCCCGTTGCTGTCGACAACGGTCTCCTTGATGGAGAACAGCGGCGAGTCCCCCAGGCCACGCTCGAGCAGCATCTGTGCGAGGTGCCCGGTGATGTCGTCGATCGTGTCGGCTGGCGCGCGGTCGAGCACCACGGCAACCGCCGTACTGCGGTCCGACGCGCTCTGCAGGAACTCCCACGGCACGGCATCGGCGTACCGGGCGGCGGTGGTCACGAACAACCACAGGTCCGCCGCGGCGAGCAACTGGGTGGCCAGATCGCGGTTCGCCTCGACCACGGAGTCGATGTCCGGCGCGTCGAGCACCGCGAGCCCCGGCGGAATGGTGTCAGCGGCAACCAATCGGATCTGCCCGGGATCCTCCGTCCCACCCGGACTGTCCCCACTGGACCGCGCCATCCCCGGCAGCACCCGATCACCGGTGAACCACTCGGCGTCGGCCGGGTTGTGGATCAGGACGGGTGAGCGGGTGGTCGGCCGGAGCACGCCCGGCTCGCTGACAACCTGCCCGATCAAGCTGTTCACCAGAGTCGACTTGCCGGCCCCGGTCGACCCGCCGACCACGGCGAGCACGGGAGCCTCGAGCTGCACCAGGCGAGGCAGGATGTAGTCATCCAGCTGATCCAGCATGACTTTCTGCTGCTGGCGCGCCTCGTCGGCCCCCACCACATCCAACGGCAACATGCTGGCCGCGAGCGCACCACGCAGCTTCATCAGCGCGGTGATCAGCGCCATAGCCGCCTGCTCAGTAGCCTGCTCCTCAGCCGACTTCTCACGCACCACAACCGCGGACTCGGCTTCACCCTCAGAGCCAGACTCCCCTACCGCACCACCACCGGCCTCACCGTCGGCGGCAGCATCACCCGCAACTTCGGCTCCGGCCCCGGCTTCGGCTTCGGCTTCGGTTTCGGTTTCGGTTTCGGTTTCGGCTGCAGGATCGCCCGCGGAATCGCTGTTGGCTGCGGCAGCTTCTGCGTCTGGGTCGTCTTCTGCTTCGGCGGCGGCTTCGTCAGCCTCAGCTTCGGCTTCTGCTTCGGCGGCGGCTTGCTCAGACACGCTGCTGTCGGACGGGTTGCTGTCCTCGTCGGCGGCTTCGTCAGCCTCTGCTTCGGCTTCTGCTTCGGCGGCGGCTTGCTCAGACACGCTGCTGTCGGACGGGTTGCTGTCCTCGTCAGCGACGGGCTCCGCAGAGCCCTCGCCGTCAGCACTCACCTCGGCGACAACGCCGGCCTCGTCACCGTTGGCGGCAACTACCTCGCGATCGGACGCCGCATCCTCGGCCAACGCCGCATCCTCAGACGCCGGATCGGCCGACGCTGCCTCATCGGAGACGTCCTCACCGGAGGCCACTTCCTCGGAAGCTGCTTCCTTGGCAGAGGCTCCCTCGACGGTTGCTGCCTCCGCGGCTGCTTCCTCCACCTCGGCGTCGTCTGCGGCTACAGCCTCCGGGGCGTCCTCGGGTGCTACCTCAGCGTCAGCGGCCGACTCGGCATCTGCCTCTGCGGCGGCGGGCTCTACGGTCGCCTCATCCTGACCCTGGACCTCCGCGCTGACCTCCTCGCCAGCGACGTCGATCTCCTCGTCGGGGGCGCCGGCCACCTGGTCAGCGTCGTCAGCGGTCAGCTCCGAGTCCGCCGTCTGCGACTCAGCCTCGTCCTCGGCCTTTGTCTCCGCAGCGCCTTCCGAGGTGGACCCAACAGCGGCGTCGGCCTGCTCGTCCTCCGCAGCGTCATCGCCAACGGCCATCGCCTCGGCGACGTCGTCCTCCTCGGCGAGGTCATCCTCGGCGACGTCGTCCTCCTCGGCGAGGTCATCCTCGGCGACGTCGTCCTCCTCGGCGAGGTCATCCTCGGCGACGTCATCCTCGGCAGCATCCGCCTCGTCCGGAGCTTCGGCGGTCGCCTTCTTCTTTGCGCCTGATTGTTTCGGGAGACCGATGATGATCTCGCCGTACTCCAGCGGGAAGCCGTCCGGTGACTCTTCCGGCTCGTAGGTAACGCCTACCTTCGGCTGGTCGTCTGCGGACTCAGCCTCGGACTCGGCTACGGTCGACACCTCGGCAGCGTCCTCCGCAAGCTTCTCGTCGGCGAGATCCGCAGCAGGCGTCTCCTCAGCAGGCCCAACAGATGCCTCGGCAGGTGTCTCTGAGGCATCCTCGTCAGAGACAGCTTCCTCCGAAGCAGCCGGCTCAGCTTCGGCTTCCTTGTCAGCTACCTCGGCATCTGCCGTCGCAGCTTCAACATCCGTTGCCTCAACCTCGACCGGCGCCGCGTCAGCTACCTCCGGCTCCGGCCCAGCCTCCGCGGGCTTCCCGGCCGGGACCTCAGCAACCGGCGCGGCAGCAACCGCCGCCGGCGCGGGTTCCGGAGTACTAGAAGCCTTGCGTTTGCGGCGGCGCCAGAAACCCTTGCCCTTGGCATCGGGTTCGGTGATCAGCTTCGCCAGCTCGTGGGCAGCCTGATCCTGGGCCGGAACCTTCGGCTCTCCCGAACGCTCCGAACCCTCCCCAGCTGCTGACCTGGTGTCAGCCACGGCTACCGTCCACGAGCACAGAGTGCCCGTTCGGACGGCGCAGAAGCAAAGTCATCTTCATCCCCGTTTGGCGGCGTGGACGGGTGGCAGTCACTGCGACGGTGGATAGGGACCGTATCCTCCGGGCGGTCCGGGTGGACCAGGGGGTCCCGGTGTGTAACCGGGCTGGGCCCCTGGGTAGCCGTTCTGGCCCGAGGGATAACCCGACTGAGGCTGTGCATAACCCCCTCCTCCAGGCGGGTACCCGCCGGCCGGCGGTCCACTCTCGAGCTGCGGCTGACCGAGCGGAACCCGTGGTGGCCCGGCCTGTGCGAACGCCGGCATCGGCGGGAACGGCACGCTCGGGCGCCGGGCCCGGAGCTCGTCCAGCAGTTTCTTCTCGGTGGCGAGCGCTTCCGGGCCGATCACCTGGCGGACGATCTTGTCTCGCAGGTAGGCCAGTTCGGTCGCGTTCTGCTGGAACGCCTTCGCCGCGGCCTCGGCCTGGGGGCCGTACCGCTTGGCGTTCTGGCGGAGCGCCTTGCGGCCGCGCAGGGTGGCGATCAGCGGCACGTCCTGCGGGCTCAGCCAGCCGAACCGCACGTAGTCGTACAGCCGGGACGCGATCATCTGTCCCTCACGGGACCGCATCACCAGGGCGAACACGACCATGCCGATGAAGATCGGCACCATCAGGAACAGGTAGACGGTGATGAAGCCGCCGCCTCCGGCCCAGCTCGCGCCGCCGTTCCAGAGCCCGTGGGCGAGCACCGCCGCGAGGTACCCGACGATCGGGGCGAGGTAGCGCACCGCGGTACTGCGGTGCCGTACCGCGATGCCGATCCCGATCGCGGTGAACGAGGTGAAGAGGGGGTGGGCGAACGGCGAGATCAGTCCGCGGATCACGAACAGCACGAACGCGCCGCGCAGTCCCGCGTCGCTGCCGGCCTCTTCGGACAACTCGTTGAAGATGCGGCCGTAGTACAGGATGTTCTCGGTGAACGCGAAGCCGACGCCGACCATGCCGGCGTACACGAGGCTGTCGAGGATGCCGTCGAACTCCTTGCGGCGCAGCAGCGCCAGCAACAGGATGATCGACCCCTTCGCGAACTCCTCCACCGGTGGCGCGACGAACACCGCGGACCGGCTGCCACCGCTGCCGGACTCGTGCATCCACTCCGACACCTGGGTGTTGATGAAGATGGCCGCCAGGGTCGCGATGAACGCGCCCCAGCACAGGGCCACCAGAATGTACTTGGTCGGCTCCGGTTCGTAACGGTCCAGCCACAGGTACAGCGCGATCACCGGGATCACCGGGATGAACGCGAAGGCCAGCCCCCACATGAACCCGCCGGCGCCGGTGGACTGCGCCACGATGGCGAAGATGCCGAGCCCTGCGATCGCGAAGGCGACCGCCACGATGACACCGATCAGGATGCCCTGGTTCCGCCGCTGACCGGGCACCGGATGGGTGCCGAGGGTGTTCGGCTGCGGGTACTGCCCGGGCGCGCCGACGGCCAATCCCGCCGGTTGCGGCGACTCGGGCGTACCTCCTGAGGGGTAACTCATGCCCGCAGCCTAGTTGTAGAGCCCTCAACTCGGCAGGACCGGCCACTCGGCGTTACCGGGATGGAACGACAACCTTGTACTTCGCAGTAGCCAAACCCCGTCCGTACTCCGTACGCGACGCGAGGGGAACCGGGGAGCGTGATCGGCCCCCCATCTGAGAGACTCTGATCCGTGCCGCGGCCCAGCCCCGGCCATGCGCCCGTAGCTCAGCTGGATAGAGCGTCGGACTTCTAATCCGTTGGTCGCAGGTTCGAATCCTGCCGGGCGCGCCATGTGATGTCTCAAGACATCGGCGACAGCTGAACCCACGATTCGTGGGTTCAGCTGTTGGTCTGTTTGGGGTGTTTGCGGGTGGGGCCGGGTGGTTTCCCGGTGGGTTGGTAGTCCTTGGTGGGGTCGAGGATCAGGTCGCGGAGGAGTTCGCCGGTGGCGGCGTCGACGACTCTGATCTGGAGGTCCTGGGCGAGGATCAGGACATGGGTTCGGGCGTGGGTTCGGCCGATGCCGATGTGGTGGAGCCGGCCGTTGACTCGGAGGGTGACGACGCCGGTGTGGTCGACGCGGTCGGTGCGGACCCGATGATGGATTTCGCCGGTCCGGTCGCTGCTGGGTTCGGCCTTCGGGCGAGCGTGGTAGGTGGTGGCGGGGGTGGCTCGGTGCGGCAGGGACCGGTGCGGGCGGTGCTGGTTGTAGAGCTCGGTGAAGGTGTCGAGCAGCGCCTGGAGCTCGGTGATTGAGGCCGGCTGGACGGGTTGGGCGCGTAGCCACTTCTTCAGGGTCTGCTGGAAGCGTTCGACTTTCCCGCAGGTGGTGGGATGGTTGGGCCGGGAGTTCTTCTGGGTGATGTTCAGTTTCCGCAGTTCGGTCTCGAGGCCGTTGCGTGACAACACCGCGGCGTGGTGGTGCTCAAGGTGCCAGCCGATGGTCTCCGCGCCGGCGTCCAGCCCTGCCTCGGCCAGCTGTTTGCGCAGCGTGAGTACCAGCTCGACCGTCGCCGCCGGCGTGGCCCGCGGGGACGTCGTCGGCCGCCGGCTGCGTGGTTCGAACGCCGCCTCACCCTCGACCAGATACCTGGCCTTCAGCTTGTAGACCCAGGCCCGATGGACCCCGTAGCGCGCGGCGACCTCAGCCGCGGTCTGACCCTCCACGACCAGGGAGGTGATGACCAACCGAGCCTTCGACATGCCCGAGCATCCAGCCCACCCCCCGCTGTCGCCGATGACCCGAGACACGTGTCGCCTATGTCTTGAGACACCTGTCGCCTATGTGTTGAACCACAACACTGCCGGGCGCGCCATCCCTGACCAGGATCCTCGTCAGCCGGCTCATCGAGAAGTGGTTCGGGGTCGCCGGGCTCGAGGACACGACTCGGGAACGCTACGGAGGGTTGAACGGCCCGCGATGGATCCTGCTGGCAGCGGCGTATCTGCGAGGGCAGAAGATCGGGAGCACGTACTGACCTCGATGGTCATCCGCTTCGACGTGGGGATCTACGACGGCCTGTGCGCCTTGCTCGACGTGACCCTGTCACCCGGCCTACGCACGTACGATCTGTCCAACGGCGGCATCGAACTCCCCCAGTCTGGCGGCTTCCTCACCCCGTATGCGGCGCGACTCGAGAAACTCCAGCAGGACATCGTCTCTGGCCGGATCGACGTGCCGAACGCGCCAAAAGGCCTCGTTGGTTCACCCGCAGTCGACGCCGCAGCAGGGCCGGGCTGCCCATGAGGGTTGTGACCCGGCATTGTTGCGAGGTCGTCTTCAGTCGCCCGCCCAAGTGGCCCATCGAAACCGGGGCCGAATGGCCCACCGATCGCGGGCCACGACTGCGTACGGTCGAGGCGAACCCAGCACAACGACCACTGCAAGGACATTCATGCGTGCCATCACTGTTCAGGACCGCGAGGCCGGCGACTACGGGCTGTCCCTGACCGAGCTGCCCGATCCCCACGCCGCCGAGAACGACGTCATCGTGCAGGTCCATGCCGCCGGCTTCACCCGAGGAGAGCTGGACTGGCCCGGCACCTGGACCGACCGTGCCGGCCGCGACCGCACGCCAAGTGTCCCCGGCCACGAACTGTCCGGTGTGGTCGTCGAGCTCGGCTATGGCACTACCGGTCTCACGGTGGGTCAGCGGGTCTTCGGGCTGACCGACTGGGCTCGCAACGGTTCGCTCGCCGAGTACGCCGCCGTGGAGGCCCGCAATCTGGTACCGCTGCCCGCCGGCGTCGACCACATCGCCGCGGCCGCCCTGCCGATCTCCGGCCTGACGGCCTGGCAAGCGCTGTTCGACCACGCTCACCTGCAGGCAGGCCAAACCGTCCTCATCCACGGCGCCGGTGGTGCCGTCGGCTCGGTCGCCGTACAACTCGCCCTTGAGACCGGAGCCCACATCATCGGCACCGGCCGGGCCTCCGACCGGGACCTTGCCGGCACCCTGGGCGTCCACGAGTTCCTCGACCTGGACGGCGACCGCCTCGAGGACGCCGGCGAGATCGACGTGGTGCTCGACGTGATCGGCGGCGAGATCCGCGACCGCTCCACCGCCCTGTTACGCCCTGGCGGCACCCTCGTCACCATTGCCGATCCGCCTACCATCCATCCCCGCGACGGCCGGGCCATCTTCTTCGTTGTCGAGCCCAACCGCGAACAGCTGGCGCAGCTGGCCGCTCGCCTCCGCGATGGGCGGCTCACACCGCTCGTCACGGCCGTCCGCGACCTGGCCGGCGCCCCCGACGCCTTCGCAGAGCGCACGCGCGGCAGGATCATCATCACGGTGAAATGACACGGTTATCGGGAAGCCCGGGACACAGGAAATGGCACCAATCCGGCACGCCCGCACGCTCCAGCGGATGCCACGGACGTCGTGTGCGGCATTCGCGCCATCCAGCACCGCCCCTGCTCCGAGCAGTCCGATGAGACCCCTTGTGATGTCTGATCGCGGCGCGTGCCGGTTCGGGCACCCGTAATTACTGCGGCGTTTGGTCAACTTCGGGTCCCACGAGGGCATCTAACAGGTGTCTCAAAGGGGGGACTTATTGTGAAATTGATTCACGCCATCCGTAAGCCGATTCGCCGACCGATCCGCACCGCCTTTGCCATCCTGGCCGTTGCCGCCATCCCGGCGGGCGCGGTCGCTGTGCCGGCGTTGGCCGGCCCGTCCAAGGCAGCAGCGGGCGCCACGACCACCGCTGCTGCCACCAGCAAGTGCCCCACCGGCTGGGGCTCATTGCCTGAGGCAAGCAAGTTCCGCGGCTCCGGGCTGCTGACGAATGTTCGGACCGGTCGGCACGCGTGCTTCGATCGCATCGTGTTCGACGTCAAGGGAAAGCCGTCCTGGTTCCTCGTGCGCTACGTGAAGGATGTCTCCACCGTGGGACAGGGCAAGCCCGTGCCGCTGCGCGGAGGCGCCAAGCTGGAGATCATCCTCTCGGTGCCGTCGTACGACGACACGGGCCGCAGCACGTACAACCCGGCGAACTACAACGAACTGACCAACGTGCGCGGCTACCGGACCTTCCGGCAGGTCGCGGATGCGGGCAGTTTCGAAGGCGAGACCACGATCGGGCTCGGCGTCCGTGCCCGCCTTCCGTTCCGCGTCTTCACCCTCGCCGGCCAAGGCTCCACCAGCCGCATCGTGGTGGATGTCGCCCACCGCTGGTAACACTCGAGTCCCTGGACCTGCTGCCTCTGCGCAGCAGGTCCAGACCCATGTCCCCCTCGGCCCGAAGCCGAACTGGAATCACCGGCCGAATTGACAACTTCAATCCCCCTCGGCGCATCTAACAAGTGTCCTAAGGGGGCATCGTGAAGTCTTTTCACACCGTCCGTTCTGTCAATCCCCGGCTACCAATCCGCGCCACGTGCTCGCATTCGCCGCCGTACCGGTGGGAGCGGTCGCTGTCCCGGCGATCGACGGCGCCGACTCTGCACCGACTGACCTGTTCCTGTCGTATCCGACACCTCTGCACGGGGCTTCCGGTCTGACTCGTCACCTGCGAGGGCTGGAACGGCGAGGGCTGGAACGGCGAGGTCTACCTCAGCAACCCCGTCGTCATCGCCGGACCGAAGCCTTGACCAGGCGATCCCGTCAGCGCAACGTGGAACGTGGTACGCGGAGACCGTCGGGGATGGGACATGACTGGATCGCCGCGGCGCCACAGTGAAGCGGCTGTTCGTGCGCGGTAGTCCTACCGCCCAGCCCGGGGAGGTCACCATGCTCAGCAAAACTTCTGGACGACGGGTCGCGGCGGCGGCTGCGTCATTGATCGGGCTGTTCGCGGCTGTCGCGTTCGCAGGCCCAGCCTCAGCGGAGGCAGAGCAGTCCTACTTCTTCGAGGAAACCGCTTCAGCCTTCTGGGCGGTACCGCACCAGTGCGCCGATGGCACCACGGTCCAGGCGACTCTGTTGGTCATCACCACGCGCGACTTCGAGGCACCCGAGACCGAGGACGCCGACCCGACGGCCAGAGTGCAGTACCAGGCCGTCTGTTCCGGTAGTTCCTTCAGCTGGGTCGGGATCTTGCCGGCGACCATCACCAGCACCGAGAACCTGAAGAGTGTCGACGCCACCGGCTCGGGAACCGTCAGGGACAACTCCGGTGTGTTCCACCAGGTTTCCTTCGATGTGACCTACACGGCCGTCGGTCCGCTGGAGACAGAGGTCGACTCGAATGTGGCCGAGGGCTTCTCGGTCAACACCAGCACCCGCAAGGAGCGGGAAGCGGTCGCAGACGGTCTGGTGATCTTCGACGGCACCGTCCTGGTCGACGGTGCCAACAACCACCCGACCCGCCCCGCCCCGTTCATCCGCACCGACGAGGAGCGGACCACCCGTATGCCGTAGCAGACATCTCATCTGTGGGTTTCCTGGAACGACGACACCTCGAGGGCATCGCGCGTCGATGACTACGGGTGATGAGCATCCGCGTGGCGGAGTCGTTCTCTGTTCGAGTGCCGCGGCAATTCGCCGAGACATCGCCGACCCGAACATCGCGGTGGCCAGCAGGACGTTTCCAGAATGCCGACGGCATAAGCCCTTGCCACCAGTTCCGCGCGGGACTGCGCGTCAGTCCTGCGGAACATGCTGGTCAGATGGTGGGCAACCGTATCGGCGCTGAGGTGGAGCAGCCGGCCGATCGCGGGGTTCGGTAGTCCGGTCGCTGCCAGGACCAGCACGTCAACCTCCCGCTCGGTCAAGTGCTCCTTATCGCAGCAGCAGCCAAGCTGATTTTCCATTTCCGGCACGCTTCCGCCCCCTTGCCGGCGCAGGCGACGACGCCACTCACCCCGCACTGTCCCCACTGTCCAGTCTGCGGCTCCTTGTTGGTACTGGTGGAGCCCCGGTTTGCAGCTTGTTGCAGTGACCACCGCGCCGCCCAGCTCGGCAGAAACATGCCGACAGGTCTACAGAAGTTGAGGATGTGGATCTTGGTCGTCGGCTGGAAGGTGAGCGAGTCAAAGCCCGATCGACAGGGGGAACACTCATGTGGAAATCGCCTGCCCGCCCAGTGCGACGGCTACTGGTCCTGACCTTGCTCCTCATCGCTGCCGTCGTGCTGCCCAACTCGCCGGCCGGTGCCGCCACTACGGTCCCGAGGCAGCACGAAGGCTCAGACCAAACCCGCGCAGCAACCATCGCAACGCACCAGCGGCCACCCCTCGCCGGGGCACCCGGCATCGAGTTGGTGCCCGCCTTCGACGACGACCTTCCGAAGGGCAAGGCCACCTTCGACGTCCCGGCCAAGACGGCCGGAGCGACGGCTGCCTGGAGTTGCTCCGTCTACGTGTCGGATCCCGTCCGGTCGTACTACGACATCGAAGGCGAAGGCGACCAGATATGTTCTGGCACCGGGTGGTCACCGCAACGCCTGGCTATCAGCGTTCAGCGCCAACGCTGGTACGGCTGGCAGACTCTCGACACCGAGTACACGGCCTACACCAGCGCCTACTGGGTAAGCGATGTCATGTGGTACGACTGCTACAACAGCGGCACCTGGACGTACCGTGTAGTTGTCACCGGCTATGCGGCCGGTGGCCGATACGGCAAGACGGTGCAGTCAGCGAACTACTTGCGCACGACCTGCTAGTCGAGGAGACCACCGTGGCACACGGCGCAGTCCGGCGGAGCGGACAGTTACTCGGCTGGCTCCGGCTCGAACTCGCCGGAGCGCGGATCGGCATCCGCGAGCGGCTAGGTCGGCTCCGTCACCGAAACCAGGCAGCCGGCCCGCGCCCCGACCGGTACATCCCGGCCTACGACCCCCGGCTTCCCCGCGGCCAGGCAACCCACGGCCCAGACGACTGACCACCACTCTCAATCATCTGGGCGAGGTCGCTCGGCGGTTGACGAAGCTTGAGCACGTCCTGCAAGCAACTCGGGCCTCAACAGGCGCCGGGAGGCGAGGTACTGCGCCTTGCTGGGCAGTACCTCGCCGGTGGCGGGTGTCAGTTGTCGGGGGTCAGGCGTACTCGGCGGAGGAGTTGAGCGTTGAGGGCTACGACGATGGTTGAGGCTGACATGAGTACGGCGCCGATGGCTGGGCTGAGGGTGACGCCTGCCCAGGCCAGGACGCCTGCTGCTAGTGGGATAGCTAGCACGTTGTAGCCGGCCGCCCAGGCCAGGTTTTGGATCATTTTGCGGTAGGACGCCTTCGAGAGGCGGATGACGCCGGTTACTCCGCGCGGGTCGGATGAAGCCAGCACTACTCCGGCTGATTCGATTGCCACATCGGTGCCGGCGCCGATGGCGATGCCGACGTCGGCGCGGGCCAGGGCCGGTGCGTCGTTGACGCCGTCCCCGACCATCGCGACGGTCAGGCCGCGGGCCTGCAGTTCGCTGACGGCCTTGTCCTTGTCGGCTGGGAGGACCTCGGCGAACACCTCGTCGATGCCGTCACGGAAGCCGAGGTCGGCGGCGACCGCGCGGGCCACCGGCTCAGCGTCGCCGGTGATCATCACGATCTTCTCCACCCCGATGGCGCGCAACTGCTCGACTGCCTGCCGGGCCTCCGGGCGGACCTCGTCCTCGAGCGCGACCGCGCCGACGATCGACGTACGGTTGCCGTCGAGCTTCAGCAGATAGAGCACCGCCGCTCCCCTGCTCGACCACTCGTCGGCCTGCTTGGCGAAGTCCCCGGTCACCTGGACGTTCAACTCCCGCAGCAGCGCCGGTCCCCCGACGGCATAGCTCGTGCCGTCGACGACTGCCTGGACACCTCGCCCAGTCAACGACCGGAAGTCAGTCGCCTTGCCGCGCGTACTGCGCTCGTCGGCCGCTCGGACGATCGCCCGAGCCAGCGGGTGCTCGCTGTCGGACTCCACAGCACCAGCGATTCGCAGTACCTCGTGCTCGTCGCCGGCGACGCCGGTGACAACGTGCTCGCCCTTGGTCAGGGTGCCGGTCTTGTCGAACAGCACGGCCTGGACGGTCCGCATCCGCTCGAGCGCGAGCCGGTCCTTGACCAGGATCCCGGCCTTGGCCGCGACCGCGGTGGACAGCGCGATCACCAGCGGGATGGCCAGCCCGAGGGCATGGGGGCAGGCGATGACCAGGACGGTCACGGTTCGCACGACGGACTCGTCGAGGGTGCCGAAGGCCCACCACGCCAGGAAGGTGATCGCTGCGGCAGCGGTGGCGATGTAGAAGAGCATCGCGGCGAACCGGTCAGCCAGTACTTGGGCGCGGCCGCTGGATTCCTGTGCCTCGGCGACCAGCCGCTGGATACCGGCCAGGGCGGTGTTCTCGCCGACCGCGTCGACCTGGACCCGGATGGCCGAGTCAGTGGCCACGGTGCCGGCCACCACGCGGTCGCCGACGCTTCTCGACACCGGCCGCGATTCGCCGGTGATCATCGACTCGTCGAGTTCGGCGGCGCCGTCGACGATCGCGCCGTCAGCCGGTACCCGGGCGCCGGAGCGGACCAGGACGACATCGCCGACGCCCAGTTCGCTGATCGGCACCGAGGTGATCTGGTCGCCCACCACACGCTCTGCCTCGTCGGGCAGCAGCGCCGCGAGGGCCGCGAGAGCGCCCTGGGCTTGCCCGATCGCCTTCATTTCCTGCCAGTGGCCCAGCAGCATGATGGTGACCAGGGCAGCCAGTTCCCACCAGAAGTCCAGGTCGAACGTGCCGAGGCTGGTGGCGAGCGACGCGACGTACGCGACGGTGATCGCCATCGAGATCAGCAGCATCATGCCCGGCGCCCGGTCGCGGGCCTCGCGGACGCCGCCGACCAGGAACGGCCAGCCGCCGTAGAAGAACACGAAGGTCCCCAGCACCGGGCCGACCCAACTCATGCCCGGGAAGTCGAGGGTGTAGCCGAACCAGTCCATCACCATGTGGCTGGTCGCCACGATCGGCAGCGTGAGCAGCAGGCTCAGCCAGAACTTCCGCCGGAACATCTCCGGGTCGTGCCCGGCGTGCTTGTCATGCCCGCCATGCGCCCCGTGACCGCCGTGCTCGGCGTGACCACCGTGCCCGGCGTGCGCGCTGTGATCGGCGTGGGCCTCAGTGGCCACGTGGCCGTCATGGCCGGGCTCGTCGTGCTGACCGTGCTGACGGTCCGCCTGCGATGCGTTGGTCGCCTTGTCCATGGCGAGATTCCTTTCGCGGGTCGGTGGGCGGCCAGTGCCGCCACCACCTCGCAACACGATACCCCATGGGGGTATTCCGTCAAGCGAGAAATATTTCGGCGAAATCCTGATCGCCGCGGTCAGGCAGTCGCCCGCAGGCCCGCCAGCGTGACGGCGACGAGGCGACGGACAGCCTCCTCCGAGGTCAACTCGCCGGCCGCGGCCAGCGCGTGCAGGCAGTAGGAAGCGAGTTCCGCCGGCACCACGTCCGCGCGAAGTCGACCTGCCGCGGCCGCGCCGGCGATCACGTCGCGGAAGAGATCGACGAGTTGCCGCTGGGCGGCGCCGACATGCTCCTCCCGGTGCAGCAGCGCGGAGAGTTCCTCGGTGCCATGACGCCCTCGGTGGTGGCAGATCATCGCGTATCCCTCGAGTACCGCCTCGAGTTGCCGGCCAGGGTCGGGGGCGCGGTCGCGCAGTACGGCCAGATGCGCGAGGTGGTCGCCGACATGCCGGTCGTGGTTCGCGACGAGGATCGACTCGACGTCGGGGAAGTACTTGTACAAGGTCGCCCGCCCGACACCAGCGCGCTCGGCGATCTGCGACATCGTCACCGCCAGTACGCCGTACTCGGCGGCCAGTTTCCAGGTGGCGTCGAGGATCGCTTCGCGTACAGCCAGGCGGTGCGCCTCGATCGTGTCGTTCCACAGCTTCGGCATCCCTTGAGCATACGCATCGACGCACTATCGACAAGTTGTATTGATATGTACATTGTGTCTCATAAAAGCACACCAACTCCGGAGGCCGCGTGATGTCCGATCCGTCCAGTCGTACTACGCCTCCTGGCGCGCCACGCTGGGTCAAGTGGACCCTGGTGATCATCGGCGTCCTGGTGGTGCTGTTCGTCGTCGCGCAGATCGCCGGCGTCGGGGGCGAACACGGTCCCGGACGGCATGGCGCCGAGTTCGTCCTTACCACCGCAGCTCACGAGGGTTCCTGGCGATGACGCCGCGCCCCGGCGTACGCAAAGCGGTCCTGGTGACGCATGTGACGACCTCGGTGGGGTGGCTAGGAGCGGTCGCGGCCTATCTGGCGCTCGACTTGACCGCGGTGTTCAGCGCGGATCCTTCGACCGTGCGAAGCGCCTACGTCGCGATGGGCCTGATCGCCGAGCGGGTCATCGTCCCGCTCGCGTTGGCCGCCGTGGTCGTCGGGGTGATCAACGCGCTCACTACGCCGTGGGGCCTGTTTCGCCACTACTGGGTGCTGCTGAAGCTGTTGCTCACCTTGTTCGCCACCACGATCCTGCTGATCGAGTCCCAGACGATCAGTTCGCTGGCCGACGCCGCCGCGTCCGGCGATGATCCGCGGGGGTTGCCGGGTACGTTGCCGCACTCGATCGGCGGCTTGGTGGTGCTGTTGATCGTGTTGATCGTGTCGGTCTACAAGCCGCGCGGCCTGACGAAGTACGGATGGCGGCAGCAGCAGCGCGGCCGGCGGGAACCAGCGCCCTCGCCCTGACGACGGCGAGGGCGAGGGCGGCGGCGCGTGCCGAAGCGCGCCAAGTGCGTTCCGGCACGCGCCTGTGCGCCAGCGAGTCCGTCAGCCGGCCGGGATCTGTCCCAGCAGGCGCTTCAGAGTCGCGATCTCCTTGGTCTGACTGGTTTCGATCTTCTTGGCCAACTCGATCGCGGTCGCGTTCTTACCGGTGCTCTGTTCGGTCTTGGCCATCGCGACCGCGCCCTCGTGGTGTTTGATCATCAACTGGGTCCACATCCGGTCGAACGCCGAACCGTCGGCGTTGCCGAGGTCCGACATCTCGTCCTCGGTCATCATGCCGGGCATCGGCTCGCCCCCGTGCCCGCCGTGGTCCGGCGTCGGGACCGGTTCGCCCCAGCCGACCAGCCAGGCCGTCAACTGCTTGATCTCGGGATCCTGCGCGGCCTTGATGCTGGTCGCGAGCTTCTTCACCTCGGCGGTGGTGGCGAGGTAGCCGGCCATGTTGGCCATCTGGATCGCCTGCTGGTGGTGCGGGATCATGTGGGTCGCGAAGTCGACGTCGGCGTCGTTGTGTTCGCCGGCCGACGCGGACGCCGTACCGGTCGCTGAGGTGGCCGGCTTGTCGCCGTGGTTCATCCCCGGCATCGAGCCGGAGTCGGAGTCATCGCCACAGCCGGCCAGGGCCACGGCGGAGATCAGGACCAGCGCCGTCGAGGCAGCACTGGTCCACTTCGGGTGTCGCATCATCATCGTCCTTGATTGTCGAAGCTTCGTCGGTGTCCGCGAAGGCGGGCAGCACGTATCAGGGCGCGCTCATCCGCCGGCCCGAGCTCAGGTCCGTAGTACGCACAGCTTCGACAGCGATGGTTGCAGCCAAGGTGGCGAGCGGCTCGGCAACCGCAGGCGATGCACCGGCGCACCCCGGCCGACACTGAGCGCTGCCTTCCGCCGAACGGCGGCCAGCACCACCCAGGCCGCGAGCGCCAGAGCGGTCAGAACAGCCAGGCACACATCCATCGCGTGATGCCCGGACTCGTCGACCGCTCCGACAGTGACGCCAATTTGGGCTGCGAGCGGAGGATGTACTGCGCTCGGCCGGGTCGCCGCCGTGGTGTGCACGTGGTCAGCGGTGGCCACGTTCGCGAGACTTGCCATGCCGTGCGGCAGCGCGATGGTGGCGTCGTGGTTTCCGGTCAGTCCGTGCATGGCGAAGACGCCGGCCAGCAGGCCGACGACGGTGAGGAGCCTGGCAGGCCCCCACCGCAATCTTGCGCCTCCGATGTTCACCACGCCCTTACGGTATCCACCGGCGGGCGAGCGCTGTCCCCTCCCCTGCTCGCCGGCGAGTGCCGGCGAGCCAGGCGAGAGGTTTCTTGCTCACTTGGACGCGGCGGCTTCGACGGGAGCAGGTGCTTCCTCTGCCGCGCGCTGGGTGCGGAGCCAGATCGCGGTGAGCACGGCGCCGGCGGCGGCGATCACTGCCGCACCGATGAAGGCCGCGGAGTAGCCATCGGTCAGCGATCCGACGTCGCCGAGACGATCGGCGCCGTTGGCGGCGGCCACAGCGGTCATCGCGGCCAGGCCGAGCGCCGAGCCGATCTGGTAACTGGTGTTGACGATGCCCGACGCCAGGCCGCCCTCCTCCGGGCGAGCCGATGACAGCGCGATCCCGAGGCTGGGGATGAACGCCAGCGACATCCCGGCCGCGGCGATCAGCGACGCCGGGAGAACGTCGACCCAGAACGATCCGTTCGACCGGATCAGGGACAGCCCGGCCAGCCCGGCGGTCAGGATCGCCATACCGGCGACCAGCGTCTTCTTCGGGCCGATCGCGGCGATCAGCCGGGGTGCGACGACGATCATGCCGAGCATGATGAACGTGGTCATCGGCAGCAGCGCCGAGCCGCTGGGGAACGCGCTCAGGCCGAGGACCTGTTGCAGGTACAGGTTCAGGAAGAACCACATCGGCACCCAGGCCGCTCCCAGCAGGAGCTGGGCCACGTTCGCCGCGGCCAGGTTGGGAGACCTGAAGATCGCCAGCCGCATCAACGGCTCACGGCGCTTGGCCTGGATCGCGACGAACAGTGCCAGCAGTACGACGGCCGCCGCGCCGGCCAGCAGGGTCTGTCCTGAGGACCAGCCGACCTCCGGTGCCCGGACGATCGTGTAGACCCCCGCGCCGAGACCCGCGGTCACGGTCAAGGCGCCGACGAGGTCGATCGAGCCTCGCCGAGCCGGTGCCGCAGGCATCAAGGCCGGGGTTGCGAGCAGCGCGATCGCGGCGATCGGGATGTTCAGGAAGAACACCCACGGCCACGACAGGTACTCGGTGATGACTCCACCGAGGAACACCCCTGCGGTACCCCCGGCCGGTGCCGCGGCGCCGTACAAGGCGATCGCCTTCGTCAGTTCCTTCGGGTTCGCGCCGAACAGCATCATCAGCAGCGTCAGGGCGGACGGTGCGATCAGCGCCGCGCCGACCCCTTGGACTGCCCGGCCGGCGAGCTCAGTACCGACGCCGGACGCCACGCCGGCCACCACCGAGCCGACCAGCAGCACCGCCCAGCCTGCCGCGAAGATCCGTCGCGCGCCGAGCAGGTCCGACAACCTGCCCCCGAGCAGCAGCAGGCCACCGAACGCGACCACGTAGGCGTTGAAGACCCACGACAGGTTGCCCGGGGTGAACCCGAGCTCGGCCTGCATCCTGGGCAGCGCGACCCCGATGATCGACGTATCCATGATCACCATGAACTGCGCCGCGGCGATCAGCCCCAGCGCCCACCAGCGCCGCGATGACGCCGGTGCACTCGATGTGCTCATTTCATTACTCCTTACCCGTATGGGGTATCGATCGAGCCGACATGTCTCCCGAGTGAGGGATCGTCGGATTGCCAGTACCCTAGGGGGGTATCCTATTTTTGGCAAGGGCCGATGGCCGCGGTTCCGCCGATAGGCTGGCCGGTAGGCGATCGTGGAGTGGACGGAGAGACGGCGTGACGGAGCAAGCGACGCACGGGTACATCGAGGACAAGGACGCCTATCTGCGGCGTCTCAAGCGGATCGAGGGGCAGTCGCGCGGGCTCCAGCGGATGGTGGAGGACGAGAAGTACTGCATCGACATCCTCACCCAGATCTCGGCGATGACGAAGGCGCTGGAGTCGGTCGCGCTCGGTCTGCTCGACGACCATCTCGCGCACTGCGTCGTCGACGCCGCAGCGGCCGGCGGCCCGGAAGCGGACCGAAAGCTGAAGGAGGCCTCCGAGGCGATCGCGCGCCTGGTGCGTTCCTAGAAGCACCTGCACCGCCCGTTGTGGCGCACGTCACATCCCAGGCGGTCACATTGGCGGGGTCGTCCTCGTCAGGTGGTCGTCAGTGCAACGGGAAAGGGATGTCATGAGCACAGCGGTTGAGGGACTTCGTAGTGACTTTGGTGGGGACATCATCGAACCGGGCGCAGCGGAGTACGAGGCGGCCAGTCGGTCGGTGCTGGTTTCGGGGCGGCCGGCGTGGGTGTTGCGGCCCGCGAGTGTCGAGGATGTGCGAGCAGGAGTGAGATTCGCCGCGGACACAGGGCTTCGGCTGGCGGTGCGAGGCGGAGGCCACGGGTTCCCGGGCTTCGGCACGAACGATGACGGCGTCGTCATCGATCTGAGCAAGTTCGCGGCCGTGGAGATCATCGACGAGGACCGCCACCTCGTACGGATCGGCGGCGGCGCCACCTGGGGTCAGGTCGCGGCCGCGCTGGCCCCGCACGGGCTGGCGATCTCCTCGGGCGACACCAGGGGCGTCGGGGTTGGCGGGTTGACGTTGACCGGGGGCATCGGCTGGAAGGTCAGGAAGTACGGCCTGGCAATGGACAACGTGGCAGCCGTGGAGATGGTGACCGCCAACGGAGACGTCGTACGGGCGAGCGCGGAGGAGAACCCGGACCTGTTCTGGGCGATTCGCGGCGGCGGCGGCAACTTCGGGATCGTGACCTCGTTCGAGTTCCTGGCCCACCCGACGACAGACGTCTTCTTCGGCAAGATCGCGTTCCCGGCTGCGGAACTGGCGGGCGTACTCCAGGGCTGGGCGGACTACCTCCGTACTGCGCCCGAAGAGCTCACGTCGATCGCGACCTTCGCCAACCCCTTCGCCGGTGGGCCCGAAGCTCCGCTCGAGATCCTCGTCGCCGTCGACGGCGATGACCCGGACCTCGCGGCCCAGGCCCTCGACCCGATCCGCCGCCTGGGCACGGTCATCGACGACGACGTCGCGCTGACGCCGTACGCGGACATCCTGGTGGATGCACCGACGCCGCCGCCCGGCTTCAAGGTGGTCACCCGAGGCGCGTTCGTCGACAAGGAATCGGTCTCCGAGGCCCTACGGATTCTTGCCGAGATCGGTACGTCGGAGCGGTCGCCGGCCATCGCCGTACGCAGCGTCGGCGGAGCGGTGTCGCGGGTTCCGGACAACGCCACCGCCTACGCGCATCGCCACGCGGAGTTGATGTTCGTGACCGCGACCGGAGGCCCGGAGCCGGTCGTCGAGGAGGCTCGTCCAGGACTCGAAGCGATCTGGGCGAGACTCACGCCTCACCTGAGCGGCGCCTACGCGAACTTCGTAGCCTCCGCCACCGATGAGGATGTCGCCGCGATCTATCCGGCGCAGACCTATGAGCGGCTCGCCGCGGTCAAGCGTGAGTACGACCCCGGAAATCTGTTCGCAGGCAACCACAACGTCCGGCCCTAGGCCGCAGGACACTAGGTGGTCGCGACCGGGCGGTAGCGCACGTTCACGGCGGCCGAGGGGTCGTCGCCGACGAGCAGGTCGAGGCGGACCGGTACGCCGCCGGGGTTGTCGAACAGGCGGATGCCGTCGCCCAGCAGGACCGGGGCGATGTGCAGATCGATCTCGTCGAGCAGCCCCCGTTCGAGGAGTTGCCGGCCGATGGAAGGCGAGAAGACCTCGAGGTTCTTGCCATCGGCGGCTTTCAGGCCGATCCGGGCCGCTTCGGCGACATCGCAACTGAGGAAGGTCACGCCGTCGGTGGCCGGGGCGTCCTCGGGGTGGTGCGTGAGGACGAACACGGGTCCATGCCAGGCGCCGCCGTAGATCCCGCCGGCGTCGGGGAAGGCGTCGAAACCGTCCCGGCCTCCGAGTACTGCGCCCGTCGTCTCGGCGTACTCCTCGACCAGGCCGGCGCGGTGCGACGTCCCCGCCATCCAGTCCATCCCGTGCCCCGGCCCCGCCACGAATCCGTCCAGGGACATGGTGAAGTGCCAGAGCACCTTGCCTGCGGCGGTCTGCCGTTCCATCTCTTCCATCGTCGGTCCTCTTTCACACGAGTTCGTCTATCCAGCGATCCAGGATGGATATCGCGTCTTGTCATGGAGACGAGTGAGGCGCCTAGAACTCATCGGCGCTCGTGCGTTGAATAGTTCGGCTCAGGCGCGGCGGCCGGTCGCCAGGAAGTCGAGCGTACGGCGCATCAGCAGTGCGGCCGCCTCCTTCTCGTAGGCAGGTAGCGAGGAATCGGCGAACAGGTGCTCGTTGCCGGGGTAGAGGAAGAGTTCGGCCTGGTCGGTCGAGGCCAGCAGGGCTCGGGCAGCACCCAGGTCGCCATCTTCCTCAGCGAAGAAGGGGTCGGCTTCCATCGCATGGATCTGGACAGGGACTGACTCCGGCCAGGACTCACTGAACTCCGAGACCGGGATGCAGGAGTGGAACAGCAGCGCTCCCCTGACGCCGGGTCGGGTCTGGGCCAACTGCTGAGCAGGCATGCCGCCCAGCGAGAAGCCCGCGAAGACCAGAGCATCCGGCAGTCCCTCGGCGGCGGCGATTCCTCGATCCTTGACCACCTCGAAGCCGGTACTCCGGGCGTACGCCAGGCCTTCGTCGAGGGTGTCGAAAGTCTGGCCTTCGTACATGTCGGGCGTGTGCACGGTATGGCCCGCCTGACGCAGTTCGTCGGCGAAGGCCCGTACTCCGTCGGTCAGCCCCTGCGCGTGGTGGTACAGCACGACCTCGGCCATCGTCTGCTCGCTTTCGACGCGAATGATCCAAATATCTCGAACAATCCGCGATGCTAGTCTCATTCGATCATGGCGATCAATAGCCCGGTCCCGGACTACGAACTCGACGAGACCACCGAGCTCACCACGGTCGCGCAGGTGCGGGCGATCAGCGATCCGCTGCGAACGACGATCCTCGGCCTGCTGCACGAGCGCGCCGCGACCGTGACGGAACTGGCCGCGGCGGTCAAGCGCCCGAAAAGCACCGTCGCGCACCACGTCAAAGTGCTCGCCGACGCGGGCCTGCTGAAGGTGGTCCGGACCAGGCGCGTTCGAGCGATCGAGGAGCGGTACTACGGCCGCACCGCGCGGATGTTCTACGTCGGACTCGGCCGGCACGTCGACGGGGTCGACCTCCCGCCGGACTTCAACGACTTCGAGGTCGCCGCCAAGGAGTCGGTCGCCGCCTACGAGGCCGGGCAGATGCGCTCGTTCATCCGGCACGCGCGGATCTCCGCGGAGCGGGCGGCCGAGTTCTGGCAGCGGATCGACGAGGCGATCCATGAGTTCGACCGGCTGCCGCGATCCGGCGAGACGGCGTACGGGTTCACGGTCGGGCTCTATCCGATGCTCGACTATCCGGTGCTGCCGCCGAAGTCGGACGACCAGGGCTCACGCAGCCTCCACGAACAACAAATCGCGCCGCCGAGTTGGCCGCCCTGGACGCGATCCCCAGCGAGTGAGCCCGCCGGAGCCGGCCCGCTGTCGAGCGACGGCGGGCCAGTTTCCGACCGTAGGCTGAGCAGCCACGAGGCTAGACGAGGGTCGACGGAGGAGATCAGTTGAAGTTCGCTGACGAGCTGAGTGTGATCTCGGGCTATCTGGCGCGGCGGGACGTGGAACAACTCACCGAGCCGGCGGACTTGCTGATTCTGATGGGCAGCGCGGTGCTCGAGTCCGTCGAGGTGACCGCCGCCGCGTGGCACGACGGCGTCGTACGGCGAATCCTGGTCAGCGGCGGGATCGGTCACTCGACCCGGCACCTGCTCGAGAAGGTCGGCGAGGAGGATCCACGGCCGGAGTCGCACATCTTCCGCGATCTCCTGGTCGACACCTTCGACGCCGACCCCGCGGCTATCACCGTCGAGGACCGGTCCAAGAA
>NZ_BAAAOS010000048.1:351121-420405 GCF_039530625.1 Kribbella sancticallisti
GCGTTCTCCCCGCAGTTCGTGGACCGGGCGGGATCGATCGTGCTGGTCCAGGATCCGACCATGCAGCGGCGGACGCACGCGTCGTTCGAGCGGTCGTTCCGCGACCTACCGGGAACACGGTTCATCAGCTTCGCTCCGGTGATCCCGTGGGTCACATCGCTGGGAGCGAGCGCAGGGCCGGGCGGGCCGGTGATCTGGCCGCTGGACCGGTTCGCGTCACTGGTGCTCGGAGAGGTGAGCAGGCTGCGGGACGACGAGCACGGCTACGGCCCGCGCGGCCGGGACTTCATCGACCACGTGGACGTGCCGGCCGCAGTACTGGATGCCTATGGCAACCTCGCGGCCGGGCGACCGGGCCTGGTCCGCCCGGCCGGCGGGTAACTGGTCAGCGGCCCCAGAACTCGTCCTCGGCCGGCTGGTCGGCCGAGAACAGCCACACCTCGACGATCTTGCCGTCGGCAACCTTCAGCAGATCCACGCCGTCCTGACCGAGCTTCGCGCCGTCCCGGTGGGCGGTGAAGTGGATGGTCGCGGCAACGAGACCGGTGTCCTCGTTCAGCATCGGCGGCGTGGTCAGGGCCAGCTCGAAGCTGCCGCCGCTGAGCTGCATCATCCCGCCGATCATCGCGTTCACCGCGGCCGCGCCCTCCTGCCGGCCGGAGAACCGGTTCGCGCCCGGCTGGTGCCAGACGATCTTGTCGGCGAGAAAGCCCGCCACCGTCGCGAAATCCTTCGCCGCCAGCGCGTCGAAGTACTGCTGCACCACTGCCACCGGGTCGCTCATCGTCGTCCTCCATCGGGTCGGTTGTCGTTCAGGAGGCCAATACTTACTATTGGTGACCAATAACCTCAACGTAACTAATGGGCGGACCGCGATGTCGACACAGAAAATCTACGCACCGCCGCCAGGCACCAACTGGAGCGTGCTGTCGAGCACCTGCCCGTCCCGGACGTCGCTGGCCCGGATCGCGAACAAGTGGACCGCGATGGTGATCACCGTGCTGGAGGACGGTCCGCTGCGGTTCGGCGACCTCCGTACCGCGCTGGAGGGAATCAGCGGCAAGGTCCTCACCGACACCCTGCGGGATCTGGAGCGCGACGGCATGATCACCCGCCAGTCGTACGCCGAGATCCCGCCGCGGGTCGAGTACGAACTGACCCCGCTGGGGCGAACGCTGCACGGCCCGCTGAGCGTCCTCTGCCGCTGGGCCGAGGAGCACATCCCCGAAGTGCTAGCGGCCCGCGACGCCTATGACGAGCGCTGACGTGATCCGTCAGCCCGAGTGCGGCAGCCGCTACTTGAGGTAGAAGTCGGTAAGGGCGGGGACCAACGCTTCCTCCGAGACCTGGTGGAACTCGCCTTCCAGGGCGGCTACGTGAGCGTTGGGGAGCGCGTCGGCAGTGGCTCGTACCGCGGACTGCATCCAGGCAGGGCTGCCGGTGCTGTGGATGGCCAGGGTTTCGGTGGGGATTCCAGCTAGCAGGGTTGTGGGCACTGAGCTGTCGCCCATCTGTAGGGCGTCGTAGACGAGGGTGGGGGCCATTGCTTCGAGGGAGGACCACATCGGGGTGCCCTTGAAGGTGTCGACCAACTCCTGGGGTTGGCCGACGGCCTCGACCATGAAGAGTTCGGCGGCGCCGCCGGGGTTGCCGGTGGCGATGAAGTCCTGGAGGCGTTCGAGGTAGCGGTCCGGCGCCGGCGGGGCGCCCTCGACGCGGAACGGGGGCTCCATGATGGCGAGTTTGTCGAAGGGGACGCCTGCTGCCACGGCGCGGACGAGCAGCATCGCACCCGAGGAGTCGGCCTTGGCGTAGACGGCTCCGGTCGCCTCGCGGAGGACGGCGAGGTCTTCGAGTTCCCGCTCGATCGCGTACGGCGCCGTGTCGGTACTGTCGCCGCGGCCGCGCCGGTCGTAGGTGATCACGGTGAAGTGCGGGGAGAGCGCCGTCGCCAGCGGTGCGTAGTACGAGCGGTCGGTGAAGGCGCCGGCGATCAGGATCAGGCCCGGCCCGCTGCCGAGAGTGTCGTACGCGATGGAAGTGCCGTCGGAAGAGGTGATCTTGTCCATGCCTACGCGTCGAACGACCGAACCCTCTATCGACAGCCCTGAATGTGACTTGGGTCACAGAAGCGCGACACCTTCCCGCCGCATCTCCGACCGCGTAGTGTTGGATTATGTATACAGACTTACGGTATGCCGTCGCGCGGAAGCAGAGCTGAGTCGCCATGCTGCTGCGCCAGCTCGAGTACCTCGTCGCACTCGCCCGGGAGCGGCACTTCGCCCGCGCCGCCGACGCCTGCTACGTGTCGCAGCCGTCGCTGTCCGCAGCCATCCGCAAGCTGGAGCAAGAACTGGACGTACCGATCGTCCGGCGCGGCCGGCGGTTCGAAGGCCTCACCCCCGAGGGCGAACGAGTACTGCTCTGGGCGCAGCGGATCCTGGCCGAACGCGACGCGCTGCGGCACGAACTGTCGGTGATGCGCGGCGGACTCACCGGCACCCTGCGGCTCGGCGCGATCCCCACCGCGATGCCGGTCGTCTCGTTGCTCACCACCCCGTTCTGTGAACGGCACAACCAGGCGCGGGTGACGCTGGAGTCGCTGTCGTCGCGCGAAATCACCCAGAAGCTGGCTGAGTTCGAGCTCGATGTGGCGATGACCTATCTGGACGACGACACCCTCGGCCAGGTGCGCAAGACCCCCTTGTACGAAGAGCGCTACCTGCTGCTCACGCCCGGCCGGAGCCCGTTGGCCGAGTTGCCGGTGGCAACGTGGGCGCAGGTGGCCGAACTGCCGCTGTGCCTGCTGTCGCCGCAGATGCGGAACCGCCGGATCATGAACGGCTACTTCACCGACGACGGGGTGACGGCGAATCCCTCGATCGAGAGCGACACGGTCTCGGGGCTCTACAGCCATCTGCGCGGCGACCACTGGTCGACGGTGATCTCGCACGCGTGGCTGCACATGTTCGGCGTACCGGCCGGGATGCGGGTGGTTCCGTTGAAGAGCCCCGCGAACGGGCCGCGGGTCGGCCTGGTGATCGCCGCCCGAAGCCCCGAACCCGTACTGGCGCGGGCGCTCCTCGACGTTGCCCGGCAGGCCGGCGTACACAACGCTCTGGACGAGTTGCTCGACGTCCACCTGATGGGTTCCGGCTATACCGTGCAGTCCGCCTGATAGCGCCTGCCTATCCCGACATAGCGAGCAAGTCTTTGACCCCTACGGCCAGGGGGACGACTCTTGAAGTGAAGGAACCTTCGAGAAGTTGAGTAGCCGCCCTGGTCGGCCGACTGTTTGAAGAAAGCAGATCGGGTACCGGAAGAGGTGAGAACGCGGGCCGCGACGGCCGCGTCACAGCCGGAACCGCGATGTAACGGGGATCACCGGCAACGTAATCGGGATCACGTGAGACGCGGGCATAACCGGTGAGTACGGCTGGTTGAATGTATGCAGTAGCCAGTATTTCCAGTAAGTCTCCGGCGTGGAGCCGGAGCGGAGAGGGAGAAATGATCTTCACCCGTAGGTTCGGCGCTCTGGCGGCTCGTCCGCAGTTCCCGGATGCACCGGAGCTGCAGCAGGAGCTGGACATCGACGTCGAACTCCAGCAGCTTGACGAGAACCAGCCCCACGACGGCGACCGGCAGCCGGAACGGCAGACCACCGCCGCCTGATAGAACGCCCGATCGGTGCTCCGGACAAGCGTGTTCGAGCCACGGCGGCGGACTCCCCGCGGCAAGAATGCAGGGATCCGGAGCACCGGGCAGCCGGTGTCCTGAACCGGACACCGGAAGAATCCCCTGCAACACCTTGGCACTTGGTAGACTGTCTACCAAGTGCCATTCTGTTTTTTCCACACCGGCGGGGAAGGACCTCATGACCACACTCAGCGCAGGCGCGGATGCCACCTCCGAATCCCCCGGCGTCCGGCACGTCAAGCGCCCGACGCCGCTGCGTGAGTCGGTCTACGAGGCGCTCACGGAGATGATCATCGACGGCACCCTGGAGCGCGGCCGGCACCTGGTCGAGGTCGAGCTGGCCGGCATGCTGGGCGTTTCCCGCCAGCCGGTCCGCGAGGCCCTGCAGCGGCTCAACAACGAAGGCTGGGTCGATCTGCGCCCCGGCTTCGGCGCGATGGTGCACGTGCCCGCCGAGGACGAGGTGGACCAGTTGCTGGCGGCTCGCGCGGCGCTGGAGAGCGAGTCTGCGCGGCTCGCCGCCCGCAAGCCCGACAAGGACGCGGTGGCGAGGCTGAAGGAGCTCTGCAAGGTCGGCGCGAACCTGCAGGAGACCGGGGACATCGACGGCGCGGTCCGGACCAACGGTGAGCTGCACGGCCTGATCACGCAGATGTCCGGCAACAGATTCCTGGTCGACTTCGCCGGCCAGGTCGACCGGCGCGTCCGCTGGTACTACACGCCGGTGGCGCCCGTCCGCGGTGCGGCCTCCTGGCGCGAGCACACCCGGCTGGTGAAGGCGATCAGCGACGGCGACGAGGACAAGGCCGCGCAGATCATGCGCGAACACACCGAGCACACCCGCAAGGCCTACCACGACCTCCAGGCCGGTACTACGCCCGTAGAGGCCCCGGCCCCCGAGAAGAAGGTCACCCGCCGCCGTCGCACCACAGACTGAACCACCCGTACTACGGCGAGCCGTAGTACGGGTGATCCATTGAGAGCCGGTCACTCGGCGGGGACCTCCTCCGCCACGGGGGCCGGCTCTTTGGTTGCGGCGCGGTCGTCGCGGGCGGACTTCACCAGGCTGGCGACCGCGGTGATGGTGAGGGTGCCGAGGATGATCGCCAGGGAGACCAGGATCGGGATCTCCGGCGCCCAGGAGACGCCCTGGTGGTGCATGGCCTCGAGGATCAGCTTGACGCCGATGAAGCCCAGCACCACGGACAGCCCGTACGACAGGTAGACCAGCCGGTCCAGCAGGCCGCCGATCAGGAAGAACAGTTGCCGCAGGCCCATCAGCGCGAAGGCGTTCGCGGTGAACACCAGGTACGCGTGCTGGGTCAGCCCGAAGATGGCCGGGATCGAGTCCAGCGCGAACAGCAGGTCCGTCGTACCGATCGCGATCATCACGATCAGCATCGGGGTGGCGAACCGCTTGCCGTCCACCCGCGTGGTCAGCCGCGCCTGGTGGTAGCCCTCGGTGGTCGGCAGCACCTTGCGCACCTTGACCAGGACGATGTTCTCCTTGAACTCGTCCTCCTCCTTCGAGGTGGCCAGCTTCCAGGCGGTGAACAGCAGGAACGCGCCGAAGATGAAGAAGACCCAGTTGAAGTGCGAGATCGCCTCCGCCCCGAGCGCGATGAAGATGCCGCGCATCACCAGCGCCAGCGCGACGCCCACCAGCAGCACTTTTTGCTGATACTGCCGCGGGACCGCGAACCGGCCCATGATGATGATGAAGACGAACAGGTTGTCGACCGACAGCGAGTACTCCGTCAGCCAGCCGGCGAAGAACTCCCCGCCGGCCTCGCCGCCGGCCGCCAGCGTCAGCCCGACGCCGAAGGCCACCGCGATGCCGACGTAGAAGGACACCCACAGGGTCGCCTCGCGCAGGGACGGTTCGTGCGGCTTCCGGGCCACGATCAGGAAGTCCAGCACCAGCAGGGCCAGCAGGGCGGCGATGGTGATGATCCACGCCGACATCGATACGTGCATGAGCTCCTCCAAGGGTTCGTGTGGCAGACACGGGCCCGGGTATGCGGCCGCCCGCGCCTGGCAGGGGGCAGACGCGGGCGGCTGAGAGGGGTACGCGTACTAGGCGGTGCTCGCCCGGCGCTTCTTCCGGCCCCGGTCGGCGGCCGCCTTGCGTTCGGCCAGCGAGGTGGCGAGCTCGACGTACTGCGCGACCACCCGTTGGGCGTAGAGGTTGTGTTCCAGGATCCTCGGCCACCAGTGCCGGCCGAGTTGTTCGTGCATCCAGATGAAGCCGATCGCGAAGCCCATGCTGAGCAGGGCCCGGAACGCCAGGAACTTCGCCGGTTCCGCCGGCAGCCCCGGCGTACCGGCCACGGCCCACTCGGTGACCACTGAATGCACCATCAGGGCGAGCGGGAACCCGATCACCCAGTAGACCGCCGCCGGGGCGAACACCCCGGCGGGGATCTTGCCGAGCGCCAGCAGTACGGCGTACCCGGCTCCGAACAGGGCGAGTGGGATCGCCAGGCCGAGGCCCGTGACCAGCGCCCAGCCGATGGGCTGGCCGACGAACGCGGCCAACCCACCGGCGACGAGGCCGGCTGCGACTCCCACACTTGCGGCGGGCACGGAGAACTCCGCCAGCTGCCGAACCTTCGCGCGATCCATGGTCAGAGCCATCTCAGCCCACGACCACGCCGAAGCGAACCAGGCTGTAGAACAGCATGCCCAGGTAGAACACCGCGCCGAACCCGATGATCAGGTTGCGGACCGGACCCGGCCGGATCGGTTTGGGCAGCAACTTGTTGTTCACCAGGAGCAACACGATGCAGTACGCGCCCATCGCGAAGGTGGACAGGAACGCCAGGATGTCCAGGATTCCCGCCGGACCGTCGGCCGGCCCGAACAGCAGGATCAGGATGCCGAAGGTGATCACGCCCCACAGGAACCCGGCGTACAGACGCGACATCGAGAAGCGCTTGGCGCCCGGGATGAAGTAGTACGTCATGTCCGCCTGGCCACGGGAGAACGAGTCGAACAGGCCGAGCGTCGCGTTCAGGCCGATCAGGGCGATGAAGGCGAAGAACAGCGTGCCCAGGATCGGGCTGCCGGCCGAGGCGAAGGCGTCCGACATGGCCTTCAGCGCGGCCTCCCGGTCACCGCCCTCGATCAGCCCCGCCACGTTCGGGTTCTCCCGGGCCGCCGACATGGCCAGCACGGTGAACGAGATCGTGACCAGCATGGTGATGCCCCAGAAGAGCAGCAGCGCGTCGAAGGTGACCCACTTGCGCCAGCCCTTCCACTTCTGCATCTCCTCGGCGCTGTCGGTGTCGAACATGTAGCCACGCGACGGCATCGACTCCGCCTCGTCCGCCGACCGCAGACCGCGGATCTTCGGGATGTGGGCACCCATGCCGGCCCCGCTGTCGCGCAACTGCAGGGTGTACCACATCTGCTGCATGCCGGACGGGCCGGCGAACGCGATCGAACCGACCAGGATCGGGAACCAGACGTCCGACAACGCCTTGTCCGGCAGGAAGCCGAAGGCGAACATGCCGGAGATGGTCTGGGCCAGGTCGTCCCAGCTGCCGACGATCGCCGCGATGATCGAGGTACCGACCACCAGGAAGCCGATCAGGAAGCCGAGCAACTTCTCCAGGAAGTTGTAGATCACCGACAGCATGCTGAACAGCACGCCGACGAAGACCAGGGCGACACAGGCCGAGACCTGCCAGGGGATGCCTGATATCTCCTCGAACGCGGCCGCGCCGGCCGAGAGGTGACCGGGCCAGATGTAGATCAGGATCGCCGCGACGTAGAAGAACCACATCATCGGTTTGAACACTCGGGCCGCGCCGAAGAAGATGCTCTCTCCGGTGGCCATCGCGTAGCGCGCCATCTCCAGCAGCACGAACGCCTGCAGGGTGACACCGACCATGAACAGCCAGCGAATGTCCGGACCGAACACCAGGACGAGCCGGGGCCACATGTAGGACTCACCCATGCCGACGCCCAGCGCGACCAGGAAGACGGTCGGACCGAGGATGTGCAGGGACGGCGGAGCCGGCGGCAGCGGACGGATCGGCATCGGTTCGAGCCGGCCGGCCTTCCAGACCCGCTCGGTGCCGGCCGCTGCCGCGGGCTCTTCGGGTACTTCTGAGGTCTTGCTTGTGACGTCCAAGGCGGACTCCTTAGATCGACGCCAGCTGACGAGACTTATCGCTCCCCCGTGCACTCCCCCCTGACCAAACGCATCACCGTCTCTCCGGTACTTGGTATTTCCGATGGACTAGGAACCGAGCGAACCCGCGTTCCGGGCCCATCGGTACTTGGCGCCGAGCACCTGGACCGGCGTCTCGGTGGTGTAGGGGTAGGCGACCACGCCGTGCTCGAACAGGTACTGGCTGGCCTCTTCGACCTCGACGTCGCCGGACAGGGAGGCGACCACGGGCTTGTCGATGCCCTTGGCGCGGTATTCCTCGACCACCTCGGCGACCAGCTTCGCGAACACCATCGGCGGCGTCACGATCGTGTGCCAGTAGCCCAGGATCAAGGCGTGGATCCGGTCGTCCTCGAGACCGAGCGCGACCGTGTTCCGGTACGTCGACGGCGGTTCGCCGCCGGTGATGTCGACCGGGTTGCCGGCCGCACCGAACGGGGGGATGAACTTCTTGAACGCGGTGTCGAGGTCCGGCGGGATCGTCATCAGTTGCAGGCCGTTGTCGACGCAAGCGTCCGATAGCAGGACGCCGGAGCCGCCCGCGCCGGTGATGATGACGACGTTCTCGCCCTTCGGCGTCGGCAGCAGCGGGATGCCCCGGGCGTACTGGAGCATCTCGTTCAGGCCCGGCGCGCGGACCACGCCGCTTTGCCGCAGGATGTCGTCGTACACCTTGTCGTTGCCGGCCAGCGCGCCGGTGTGCGAACTCGCGGCCCGGGCGCCCATCGCGGTCCGGCCCGCCTTGAGCACGACGACCGGCTTCTTCTTCGACACCCGGGCGGCCGTCTCGGCGAAGGCCCGGCCGTCCTTGAGATCCTCTAGGTGCATGGCGATCAGGTTGGTGTTGTCGTCGGTCTCGAAGAAGGTCAGGAGGTCATCCTCGTCGATGTCCGCCTTGTTGCCTACCCCAACGATCGCGGAGACGCCCATCCGGCTGGACCGGCTGAAGCCCAGGATCGCCATCCCGATGCCTCCGCTCTGTGACGACAGCGCCACGCTGCCCTTGACGTCGTACGGCGTACAGAACGTCGCGCAGAGGCTCTCCGGCAGGTAGTAGTAGCCGTAGATGTTCGGCCCGAGGATCCGGACCTTGTGCTTCTTCGCGATCGCGACGACCTCGTCCTGCAGTTCCTGCTCACCGGTCTCGGCGAAGCCGGACGGGATCAGGATCGCGCCGGCGACACCCTTCTGGCCGCACTGCTCGAGCGCCCCGCCGACGAACTTGGCCGGTACGGCGAACACCGCGACGTCCACGTCGCCGGGCACGTCGGTGATGCTCGGGAACGCCTTCAGCCCGAGGACCTCGCCACCCTTGGGGTTGATCGGGTAGATGTCGCCCTGGTAACCGCCGTTGACCAGGTTCTTCATCACCGAGTTGCCGATCTTGCCGTCCTCGTTCGAGGCGCCGATCACGGCCACCGCGCGCGGCTTCATGATCCGGGTCATCGCGGTCAGGATCTCGTCCTGGCTGTAGCGCTCGACCGGCTTGCCGGCCTCGGCGTCCACGATGATCCGGAAGTCGACCGCGGTGGCCCCGTCCGGCCCGGCCAGCACCGGGTTCAGGTCGACCTCGGCGAACTGCGGGAAGTCCTCGACCAGGTCGGACAGCTTGGTGATGATCGCGGCGATCGCGTCCTTGTCGACCGGCTTGGCGCCGCGGACGCCGTTCAGCATCTCGTGCGCGCTGATCCCGTCCACCATCGAGCGGGCCTCGGCGGCCGAGGTCGGCGCGAGCCGGAAGGTGACGTCCTTCAGTACCTCGACGAGCACGCCGCCGAGGCCGAACGCGACGATCTTGCCGAACGTCTCGTCGGTGACCGCACCGACGATGACCTCCTGCACGTCACCGCCGGTGACCAGCATCTTCTGCACCTGCACGCCGGTGATCTCGGCGTCGGCCTGGTAGGCCTTCGCGTTGGCGACGATCTGCTCGTACGCCGTGACCGCGGCCTCGGCGCTGTCGACGCCGACCACCACGCCGCCCGCCTCGGTCTTGTGCAGGATGTCGGGCGAGACGATCTTCAGCACGACCGGGAAACCGATCTCGGCCGCCAGGCCGGCGGCTCCCTCGGCAGTCGTGGCCAGCCCCTCTCCCGGGGTCGGGATGCCGTACGCGTCCGCGACCAGTTTGGCCTCGGGTGCGCTCAGCGAGGTGCGGCCTTCCGCCAGAGCCTGGTCGAGGATGGACTGGACAGCTGCCTTGTCATAAGTCATGCCTGGAGCTCCTCAGAAGCGTGGTGTGAGGTGGGGTGTCGCGGTCAGACGACGCCGGCGGCCTTGAGCTCTTCCAGCTCGGCCGTGTCGATGCCGAGGCCGCCGTAGATCACGGAGTTGTGTTCGCCCAGGCCCGGTGAGGTCTCCACCTGGACCGGCGAGTCGGACAGTTTGATCGGGCAGCCGACGGTCTTGAAGCTGCCGCGCTGCGGGTGCTTGACCTCGACCACGGCGCCGAGCTCGGCCAGCGTCTCGTCCTCGATCAGTTCCCGGGTGGACAGGATCGGGCCGCACGGCACGTTCAGCGCGTTCAGCTTCTCCATCACCTCGAACTTGGTGTGCTGCTCGGTCCAGGACTCGATCAGCGCGAACATCTTGTCGAGCTTGTCGAGCCGGGCCGCCGGCGTGTTCCAGTCCGGGTCGTCGGCCAGTTCGGGCTTGCCGATCAGGGTCGCGATCGGGGCCCAGCCGGGCGGCTGGACGATCACGTAGATGTAGTCGTTCGGGCCGCCGGGCGCGGTCCTGACCGCCCAGCCGGGCTGGCCGCCGCCGGAGGCGTTGCCGGAACGGGGCACCTCGTCGCCGAAGTTGTCGTTCGGGTACTCCTTCAGCGGGCCGTGGGCGAGCCGCTGCTGGTCGCGCAGCTTGACCCGGCTGAGGTTCAGTACGGCCTCCTGCATCGCGACACTGACCCGCTGGCCCTTGCCGGTGGCGACCCGCTGGTACAGCGCCGCGAGAATGCCGGCGACCAGGTGGATGCCGGTGCCCGAGTCACCGATCTGGGCTCCGGTGGCCAGTGGCGGGCCGTCCTCGAAGCCGGTCGTGCTCATCGCGCCGCCCATCGCCTGGGCGACCACCTCGTAGGCCTTGAAGTCCTCGTACCGGCCGGGGCCGAAGCCCTTGATCGAGGCGAAGATCAGCTGCGGGTTGATCAGCTGCAGCCGCTCCCAGGTGAACCCCATCCGGTCGATCGCGCCGGGGGCGAAGTTCTCCACCAGGATGTCGGACTCCTTGACCAGGTCGGTGAAGATCTCCTTGCCCCGGTCGGACTTCATGTTCAGGGTGATGCTGCGCTTGTTGCAGTTGAGCATGGTGAAGTAGAGGCTGTCGACGTCGGGAACGTCGCGCAGTTGCTGGCGGGTGATGTCACCCGTGGGCGCCTCGAGCTTGACGACGTCGGCGCCGAGCCAGGCGAGGATCTGGGTGCAGGACGGTCCCGACTGCACGTGGGTCATGTCGAGTACGCGAACACCTTCAAGGGCCTTACCCATAGTGGTCCTCCAGTACTGGGCGGCGGTCCGCGCCGGGAGCGGGACCGCCGCCGGGGATCGCTACTTGTACATGGTCTGGTTCATCGTTCCGGGCGCGTACGCGTCCGGGTCCACCCACACGTTGATCAGCGACGGCAGTCCCGACTCGCGGGCCCGCTGCATGGCCGGCCCGATGTCCTTGGGGTCGCGGACCTCCTCGCCGTAGCCGCCGAGCATCTTGGCGAACTCGTCGTACTTCACGTCGCCGAGCGTGTTGCCGATCCGGCCGCGGTCGTGCCCGTACTTCGCCTCCTGGCCGTAGCGGATCTGGTTCATCGACGAGTTGTTGCCGACCACACCGACGAACGGCAGGTTGAACCGGACCAGCGTCTCGAAGTCCCACCCGGTCAGCGAGAAGGCGCCATCACCGAACAGCGCGACGACCTCCTTGTCCGGCCGGGCGTACTTGGCCGCCATCACGAAGGGGATGCCGACGCCGATGGTGCCGAGCGGGCCCGGGTCCATCCAGTGGCCGGGCGACTTCGGCTGTACCACGCCGCCCGAGAAGGTGACGATGTCGCCGCCGTCGCCGATGTAGATCGAGTCCTCGGTGAGGAACTCGTTGATCTCGTGCGCGAGCCGCAGCGGGTGGATCGGGTTGGCGTCCGACAACTGCCGCGGCAGCCGCTTCTGGTACGCCGCGTCCTCCTCGGCGCGCAGCTCGGCGAACCACGCCTTGCGGTCGGCCTTGCGGATCCGGCCCGACGAGGCCTGGGTGACGGCGGCCAGGATGGCTCCCGGGTCGCCGACCAGGCCGAGGTCGATGTCGCGGTTCTTGCCGACCGTGCGGTAGTCCATGTCGATCTGGACGACGGTGGCGCCCTTCGGCAGCCGGCGGCCGTAGCCCATCCGGAAGTCGAACGGGGTGCCGACGATCAGGATCAGGTCGGCGTTGTTGAACCCGTACCGCCGGGACAGGTGGAAGTGGTGCGGGTCGCCGGGCGGCAGGGTGCCGCGGGCCGAGCCGTTCATGTACGCCGGGATGTCGAGCTGCCGGACGAAGTCGATGGCCGCGTCGCTGCCACGCGCGGTCCAGACCTGGGTGCCGAGCAGTACCACCGGCTTCTCCGCGCGGGAGAGCAGATCGGCCAGCGCCTCGATGTTCGCCGGGTCGCCGGTGCTCTTGGTAGAGGCGCGGTAGCGGCCGGCCTCCGGGATGGTCGCCTGCTCCACCGGGACGGAGTTGTCCAGGATGTCGCGCGGGATCTCCAGGAAGGAGGGGCCGGGAGCGCCGTTGTAGCACTCGCGGAACGCCATCGAGACCATGTCGGCCACCCGGGCGGTGTGCGGCACCGTGGCGGCGAACTTGGTGATCGGGGTCATCATGTCGACGTGCGGCAGGTCCTGCAGCGAGCCCATCTTGTGCTGGTTGAGCGCGCCCTGACCGCCGATCAGCAGCATCGGGCTCTCGGCCCGGAACGCGTTCGCCACACCGGTCACCGCGTCGGTGGTGCCGGGACCGGCCGTGACGACCGCGCAGCCGGGCTTGCCGGTCATCCGGGCGTAACCGTCCGCGGCGTGCGCCGCGACCTGCTCGTGCCGGACGTCGACGACGGCGATGCCCTCGTCGACGCAGCCATCGTAGATGTCGATGATGTGCCCTCCGCAGAGGGTGAAGATCACGTCGATCCCCTCGGCCTTGAGGGCCTTGGCCACCAGATGCCCGCCCGAGATCGTGGCGGTGCTCGGTTCCGGCTCGGTCACGTCCGCAACCGCATGTGATTCGGACACTGTTTGCGCCATCTGTGCAGTCATCTCCTCGAGGAAGGCCGGTCTGGGATTCACGGAGCGACACTTCGTAGATTGCATACCGTATGGTGTAGTCGTAGTCATATCGCACCGCCGAACCCGTTGTCCAGAGCTCGGAACCCGGCAGAATTGTTAACGACGACTGTATGCAGTATCCCGTATGCTTGTCATCAGTTGACGTCAGATTCCCTGCCGGCAAAGGAGCTGCGATGACGATCCACGACGAGCTCGGCCAGACCCGCCGCGCTGTGCAGAACCTCGAGAAAGCCCTTGCGGGATTGAGGAACCAGCTCGGCCCGCACCTCGACGTACTGCGGTTGCTGGACGACGTGGCGCGCTGCTCGGCAGACCTGCGCCGCCTGGAGGAGCAGGTCGGTCCCCCGCGCCACCACGAGCTCGTGGTGATCCCGGAGGACGACCGCGACCACGGCCCGTGGGGCACCGGCGACTTCGACCACGAGGCTGTCAGACCGTAGCCAGGCACTGCTTCAGCAGCCGCCGGAGCCGTACGTCGTTGTCACCGTCCGTTGCACGGGCGGTGACGACGACAGCCTCGGCAGCGTGCTCCGTGGCCACGAAGGTCCGGTAGAAAGGTTCGCCCAGACCGACGCGATCCAGCACAGGGAGCCACCAGGCGGCGTGGTCGGGACGCGTGCCGAGGAAGTACAGAGCCGTCTGGTGCGCCCTGGACAACCGAGTGTGTTCGTCCGGAGAGATCTGCCCGGCGCTCGTGAGAGCGGTCGATACACAGAGAGCTACCAGCCTTGCCGAGCGCTCGAACCCCGCGTGAGCCGTGCCGATGAACGCCGGCGCCAAAGGCAGCAAGGCGCGCCGGCCCGCCTTGCTGCTGTGGTCGTGGACCATCCGGGCGATCGAGCCGAGCACGGGGTGAACGCATTCCGGGCGGTCTGTCCAGGGCTCGCGGGCCAGCTTGGAGACGACTTCGAGTACGCAGGGATCTGGGCGAGCCACCCGGGCGTAGTACGCCGGGGCGTGCGTACGGCTCATTCGCCCGGCCGTGCCTGGCCGGGGTGGGGTTGGGCCAGCAACGACACAGTGCCGGCTACCGGCGTACCTAGTTGAGGCCGAACCGGTAGAACGGGTCGCCCGGGCTGCTTCAGGAAGCGGACGGTCAGGGCCGTGAGCAGGCCGAGGAGGCCGGCAGCGAGGAAGACCGGGCGATAGCCGTAGGCCTGCACCACGCTCGCGGTGACGCCGATGCCGACAAGACCACCGACCGCCTTCGCGCTGTAGAGGATGGCCTGGTTCTGGACCAGGCTGTTCTCGCCGAAGAACTCCAGCACCAGGTTCGCCATGATCGCGTAGAAGGCGCCGCCGCCGAGGCCGGCGAACATCGCGCAGAGCACGAACGCCCACCCCGCGCCGGACTCGCCCGCCAGCACGAGTCCGACATGGGTGAAGCCCTCGATCATCAGCACCGCCGCGAGCACCCGGCGACGGCCGAACCGGTCGGACAGGTTGCCGGCGAAGGACCGGCCGAGACCGTTGACCGCGGCAAGCAATCCGGCGGCGAGGCCCGCGACGGCGAGGCCGAGTCGCGCCTCGATCGCGTAGCTGACGACGAACGCGATGCCGAACAGCGACAACGCGGTACTCAGGGCCAGCGTCAGCCACATCAGCGGCAGGGCGCCGGTACGCATCGCCTCGGCCGGCCGGTAGTGCCGGGCCGCGGGGATGTTGTTCGGGATGCTCCGGTTGAGCTTCCGGTCGACCGCCCAGACCTGGGCGTCGATCTCGGCCGGCCACCAGTGCCTGGGCGGATCCTTCAGCACTCCACCGGCGGTCATCACGATCAGCAGGGCGACCGCGGCGGTCAGGTCGAAGACGACCCGCTGGCCGGCGGCCGAGTCGAAGATGGTCAGCAGCGCGATGCTCGGCACCGCTCCGCAGGCGAAGCCGCCGGTGACGAACCCGATGGTCGCGACGCGGCGGTCGGGGAACCACCGGGCCGCGGTGGTGATGCAGGCCGCGTAGACCAGACCCGCTCCCGTGCCACCGATCAGCGCGTAGCCGAGGAGTACCGCGGCATAACTACCCGAATGCGCCAAGGTCGCCAGGCCCGCTGCCGCCAACACCCCACCCAGTACTACGAGTTGCGTCGGCGAGGCCCGGCGTACTCGCTGGAGCCAGGCGGCGGGAACCGCCACCAGCGCCTGGCAGGCGACGAACACCGCCAGCAGCCACATGGTCTGGACGAAGCTCCAGCCACGACTCTCCTGCAGACCGAGCGCACTGGAGCCGAAGGAGTACTGCAGGGGGCTGATGGCAACCATGCAGGCCCAGGCGGCCCACAGTTGCCAGCGCCTCGAGTGCCCGGTCAGATCCTCGGCGTCTTCGCCGATCCGGTACCGGCGGCCATACACGTCGCGCACGTCCCGTGGAGGCGTGCTGGTGGGTGCGTTCTTCATGGAAGCGCCTCCTGGCTGACCGGGGGTGGGATGGGCGAAGAATTGAGTACTGCATACCGTATGGAACTTTGGTACTCCTCTCCGCCATCGCTTGTCCAGACCTCATGAAGTCTTGTGACCAATGTGCATACAGCATACAGTCGGCACATCTCGCGTTCGCAGGCTCCCGAGGAGGACTTTCCGTGGATCTGATGGAGTACCAAGCCAAAGAACTCTTCGCCCGGCACGAGGTGCCGGTCACCCTCGGCCGGGTGGTGGAGGACGCGGCCGACGCCGCCGCTGCCGCCGAGGAGCTGGGCGGCCGGGTCGTGGTCAAGGCGCAGGTGAAGGCCGGCGGCCGGGGCAAGGCGGGCGGCGTGAAGCTGGCCGCGGATCCCGCCGAGGCCACCGAGCGCGCCCGCGACATCCTCGGCATGGACATCAAGGGGCACACCGTCCGCCGGGTGCTGCTGGCTCCCGCCGCGGACATCGCCGAGGAGTACTACTTCTCCTTCCTGGTCGACCGGGCCAACCGCAACTACCTGTGCATCGCGAGCACCGAGGGCGGTGTGGAGATCGAGGAGGTCGCCCACAGCAACCCGGACGCGATCGCGAAGGTGTCGATCGACCCGGCCACCGGGGTGGACGATGCGAAGGCGGCCGAGATCGTCGCCGCGGCGGGATTCCCGGCGGAGGCGGCGTCCGTCGTACGGGCGTTGTGGGACGTGTTCATCAGCGAGGACGCCTCGCTGGTCGAGGTGAACCCGCTGGTCAAGCTGGGTGACGGCCGGCTGGAGGCGCTGGACGGCAAGGTCACGCTGGACGAGAACGCGGCGTACCGGCACCCCGACCACGCGGCCTTCGACGACAAGGAGGCCGCCGACCCGCTGGAGGCCGCGGCCCAGGAGAAGGGGCTGAACTACGTCAAGCTCGACGGCTCCGTCGGCATCATCGGCAACGGCGCCGGCCTGGTGATGTCGACCCTCGACGTGGTCGCGTACGCCGGTGAGGCGCACGGCGGGGTCAAGCCCGCCAACTTCCTCGACATCGGCGGCGGCGCCTCGGCCGAGGTGATGAAGAACGGCCTGAGCATCATCCTGGGCGATCCGCAGGTGCGCAGCGTGTTCGTCAACGTGTTCGGCGGGATCACCGCCTGCGACGCGGTCTCGAACGGCATCGTGCAGGCGCTCGAACTGCTCGGCGACCAGGCGAACAAGCCGCTGGTGGTCCGGCTGGACGGCAACAACGTGGACGAGGGCCGCCGGATCCTCGCGAAGGCGAACCACCCGCTGGTGACGGTGGTCGACACCATGGACGGCGCCGCTGACCGCGCCGCCGAACTGGCCGCGCAGGCCTGAGGAGGCAACGGAAATGGCAATCTTCCTGACCGAGAAGAGCAGGGTCGTCGTCCAGGGCATGACCGGGTCCGAGGGGCAGAAGCACACCACCCGGATGCTTGCCGCCGGCACCAACATCGTCGGCGGCGTGACGCCCGGCAAGGGCGGCCAGTCGGTCGACTTCGCCAAGCGGTCGATCCCGGTCTACGGCTCCTGCGCCGACGCGGTGAGGTCGACCGGCGCCGACGTCTCGATCGTGTTCGTCCCGCCGAGGTTCACCAAGGGCGCGGTGATCGAGGCCGTCGACGCCGGCATCCCGCTGGTGGTGGTGATCACCGAGGGCGTGCCGGTGCACGACACCGCCGCGTTCTTCGCCCACGCCGAAGCCGCCGGGACCCGGATCATCGGCCCCAACTCCCCCGGGCTGATCAGCCCCGGCCGGGCCAACGCCGGGATCATCCCGGCCGACATCGCCGGCCCCGGCCGGATCGGCCTGGTGTCGAAGTCGGGCACGCTGACCTACCAGATGATGTACGAACTGCGCGAGTACGGCTTCACCACGGCGATCGGGATCGGCGGCGACCCGATCATCGGGACGACGCACATCGACGCGCTGCGGGCGTTCCAGGACGATCCCGACACCGAGGCGATCGTGATGATCGGCGAGATCGGCGGCGACGCGGAGGAGCGGGCGGCGGCGTTCATCAAGGAGTACGTGACCAAGCCGGTGGTGGGTTACGTGGCCGGGTTCACCGCTCCGGAGGGCAAGACGATGGGCCACGCGGGAGCGATCGTGTCCGGCTCGTCCGGTACCGCGGCCGCCAAGCAGGAGGCGCTCGAGGCCGTCGGCGTCAAGGTCGGCAAGACCCCGAGCGAGGCCGCCCGGCTGATGCGCGAGGCGCTCGAACAGCTCCTCGTCCACTAATTCCTCTGTCTTCTTTTGGTGAAGGGGCAAGCACAGTGGCAAGAATCGGATTCATCGGGCTCGGCATCATGGGCTCGCACATGGCCGCCAACCTGGTCCGGGCCGGCCACGAGGTCACCGGGTACGACGTCGTGCCCGCCTCGGTCGACAAGCTCCTCCAGGCCGGCGGAAAACCCGCACCCGACATCGCGTCGGCAGTCTCCGGCGCGGAGGTCATCATCACGATGCTTCCCGACTCCCCGCAGGTGGCCGAGGTGGCCCTCGGCCCCGGCGGGGTGCTGGAGTCGGCAGCACCCGGTGTGCTCCTGGCGGACATGAGCTCGATCGCGCCGGAGACGTCCCTGGCTGTCGCGGCGGCCGGCGCGGAGCGCGGAGTACGGGTTCTGGATGCTCCGGTGAGCGGTGGTGAGCAGGGAGCGATCAAGGCGTCGCTGTCCATCATGGTCGGCGGCGCCGCGGAGGACTTCGAGGCCGCCAAGCCGATCTTCGAGGACCTCGGCCGCACCATCGTCCACGTCGGCGGCCACGGCGCGGGTCAGACGGTGAAGGCGGCCAACCAGTTGATGGTGGCAGGCATCATCGCCCTGGTCAGCGAGGCGATCGTGCTGCTGGAAGCCTCCGACGTCGACGGCGAACGAGGCCTGGAGGTGCTGGCCGGCGGCCTGGCCGGTAGCCGCATCCTCGACCTGAAGTCAGCCTCCATGCTGGCCCGCCAGTTCGAGCCCGGCTTCCGCATCGACCTCCACCACAAGGACATGGGCATAGCCCTCTCCTCCGCCCGAGCCGCCGGGGTCTCCCTCCCCGTCACCGGCGTAGTAGCCCAACTGGTAGCCGCCGCCCGAGCCACCGGCCACGGCTCCGATGACCACTCCGCCCTACTCTCCGTCATCGAATCCCTCTCCGGCCGCGCCTCCTGACCCAGCAAACCCCCGCCGGCACATCGCCCGGCGGGGGTTTACTGCGTCTGGGGGTGGGGTGACACTCGGATTGGGGGGAATGGGTTGTTCGGGTTGCGGTGGGGAGGGTGTTATGGGTGGGCAGGTGGAGTTGGTGCGTGGGCTTTACGACTCGTTCGCGCAAAGGGATGTGGCGGGGATGCTGGGGATGCTGGATCCGCAGGTGGAGTGGAACCAGGCGGAGCACGTCACGTTGTGGCCGGGTGGGCCGGTGGTCGGGCCTGATGCGGTCGCGGGGCAGGTGCTGGCTCGGTTCCCGGAGTTGTTCGGGGACACGTTCCGGATCGAGGTCGGGCGGCTGCACGAGTGTGGTGACGTCGTGATCATGGAGGGCCGCTACCGCGCCACTGTGCGGCCGACGGGGAAGGATCTGGACGTGCAGGTCGTCCACGTCTGGGACATCGCGGACGGCAAGGTGGTGCGGTGGCAGCAGTACACCGACACCTGGGAGTTCGCGGAGGCGACGGGCATCCGCCCGCTCGACACCTCGACGGCCGGCGCAGGCTGATTGGAATCAGGTGAGCCCGGAGGGGCCTGGCAGGGCGCGCGGCTCCGGGCCCACCTGGGTTCAGGGCCGCGGCGCCGCGGCTACGGGGGCTGCGGCGGCCGTCGGGGCGTGGGCAATGGGCGTGGTGCCGACCTTGGTGGACAACAGATCGGCGACGGCGTGGACTGCCCGCAAGGTGGGAGCCTTGGTGCTGGTGAGGTCGGCGAGTTCGACCACGGCCGCGAGGATCACGTCCAGTTCCAGCGGTTTGTCCTTCTCCAGGTCCTGGAGCATGGACGTCTTGTGCTCACCGACACGCTCGGCGCCGTCGATGCGCTTGTCCACGGAGATGTCGGGATGGCTGCCGACGGCGGCGGCGATCTCGAGGGTCTCCTCCATCATCAGCCGGATCATCGCGCGGGTGCCCTCGTGCTGGGCGATCTCGACCATGGTGGCGCGGGCGAGGGCGCTGATCGGATTGAAGGCGGCGTTGCCGAGGAGCTTGATCCAGATGTCGTTGCGGATGTCCGCCTCGACCGGGCACTTCAGCCCGCCGGCGATCATCGCCTGGCTGAACTCCAGGCATCGCTCGGAGATGACGCCGGACGGCTCCCCGATCGAGAACCGGGTGCCCTCGAGGTGCCGGACCACGCCCGGTCCCTCCAGTTCGGTCGAGCAGTACACCACGCAGCCGATCGCGCGGTCGAGCGAGAGGACCCGGGTCACCTCACCACCCGGGTCCACCGACTCGATCCGGCGACCCTCGTACGGGCCCGGCAGGCCGTGGAAGTACCACCACGGAATGCCGTTCTGGGCGGCCACCACGGCCGTCTTGTCGTGCAGCAGCGGCTCGATCAGCGGCCCGCAGGACGCGTACGAGTTGGCCTTCAGGCCGAGGAACACCACGTCCACCGGCCCGATCTCGGCCGGGTCGTCGGTCGCCGGGGTGCGAGCCACCCAGTCGCCGCGCGGACTCAGTACTTCGACGCCCCGCTTCCGGATCGCCTTCAGGTGGGGGCCGCGGGCAACAAGGTGTACCTCGGTGCCGCCACGGTGCAGGGCCGCACCGACATAGGCGCCGATCGCGCCCGCGCCAAGAACCGCAACTCTCATCGTGACCTCCCTAGTCCACTAATCCGGAAGCGGTCGGAACCGGATGCCGTACGTCGTCGAGTTCGTCGAACTCCACCACGTTGTCCAGCTCGGTCCCCATCGAGACGTTGGTGATGCGTTCCAGGATCACCTCGACCATGATCGGTACCCGGTGCTCGACCATCATCTTCTTGGCCTGCTCCAGCGCGGGCAGGATCCCGTCCGGCTCGAACACCCGCAACCCCTTGCAGCCAAGGCCTTCCGCGACCTTCACGTGGTCGACGCCGTAGCCGTTCAGCTCCGGGGTGTTGATGTTGTCGAAGGCGAGCTGCACGCAGTAGTCCATGTCGAAGTTGCGTTGCGCCTGCCGGATCAGTCCAAGGTAGGCGTTGTTCACCACCACATGGATGTACGGAATGTTGAACTGGGCACCGACCGCGAGCTCCTCGATCAGGAACTGGAAGTCGTAGTCGCCCGACAGCGCGACGACCGTCGCCTCCGGATCCGCGACCGCGACGCCGAGTGCCGCCGGGCCGGTCCAGCCGAGTGGTCCCGCCTGGCCGGCGTTGATCCAGTGCCGCGGCCGGTAGACGTGCAGCATCTGAGCGGCCTGGATCTGTGACAACCCGATCGTGGAGACGTACCGGGTGTCCGGCCCGAAGGCGTTGTTCATCTCCTGGTAGACCCGTTGCGGCTTCACCGGCACGTTGTCGAAGTCCGTACGCCGTTGCAGCGTCCGCTTGCGCTCACGGCAGCCGGCCGTCCACTCCGACCGGTCCGGCAACGGGCCTTCGGCAAGCTTCTCCCGCGCCACATGAATCAGTACCTCGAGCGCGGCGCGAGCGTCGGAGGCGATCCCGAGGTCCGGCGCGAACACCCGGCCGATCTGAGTCGGCTCGATGTCGATGTGCACGAACTTCCGGCCGGCCCGGTAGGTGTCGAGGCCGCCGGTGTGCCGGTTGGCCCACCGGTTGCCGATCCCGACCACGAGGTCCGACGCGAGCAGCGTCTCGTTGCCGTACCGGTGCGAGGTCTGCAGCCCGACCATTCCGGCCATCAGCCGGTGGTCGTCGGGGATCGTCCCCCACCCCATCAAAGTCGGTACGACGGGTACGCCGGTGAGCTCGGCGAACTCGACCAGGAGGTCCGCCGCGTCCGCGTTGATGATCCCACCACCCGCCACCAGCAAGGGACGCTCGGACGCCGCCAGCAACTCCAGCACCTTCTCGGCCTGCGCGACCGTGGCGCGTGGCGTCGCGATCGGCAGTGGCGCGTACAGCTCGGGATCGAAGTCGATCTCGGTCAGCTGGACGTCGATCGGCAGGTCGATGAGCACGGGTCCGGGACGACCCGTGCGCATCAGCTGGAACGCCTTCTGGAAGGCGCCCGGCACCTGCGCGGCCTCGAGAACGGTGACGGCCCACTTGGTCACCGGCTGGGCGATCGACTCGATGTCGACGGCTTGGAAGTCCTCCTTGTGCAGCTTGGCCACCGGTGCTTGGCCGGTGATGCACAAGATCGGGATGGAGTCGGCCGAAGCGGAGTACAGGCCGGTGATCATGTCGGTCCCGGCGGGGCCCGACGTACCGACGCAGACGCCGATGTTGCCGGCCTTGGCCCGGGTGTAGCCCTCGGCCATGTGGGACGCGCCTTCGACGTGCCGGGCGAGCACGTGCTTGAGCTCACCCTGCGCCCGGACGGCGTTGTAGAACGGGTTGATGGCCGCACCGGGGAGGCCGAACAGATTCGTGATGCCTTCGCGACGGAGGATCTCCACCGCCGCGCGGGCGGCAGTCATTCGTGGCATGCCAGCTCCTTCTCAGTCGGTGCGCTCGAGCCAGCCGAAGCTCTCGGTGGTCGCGGTACGGGGCTTGTACTCCAGCGCGATCCAGCCGTCGTACCCGGCCACTCGCAGCTCGCCGAGGTACTGGTCGATCGGGATGGTCCCGGTGCCGGGCTCGTTGCGGCCCGGCGCGTCGGCGATCTGGACGTGCGCGATGCGGTCGGCGTACGTCGTGATCGCCTTGCTCACGTCGTCCCCGTTGACGGTGAGGTGATACAGGTCCGCGAGCAGGCCGAGACCGGTGACACCGGACTCCCGCTCCACCCGGCTGATCACGTCCACCACGTCGGTGGCCGTCAGCAACGGATAGCGGGCGGCCCCGCTGACCGGTTCGACCAGCACCGTCGCCCCGAAGGAGCCGGCCGCGGTGGCGGCCAGCGCGAGGTTCTCGGCGGCGAGGTCGTCCTGCTCGGCCGGGGCGACGCCGTCGACGCGGTTGCCGTACAACGCGTTGAAGGCACGGCATCCCAGCCGTTCGCCGATCCCCAGCGTCACCGCGATGTTGTCGCGGAACTCCAGCGATCGTTGCGGCCACGACACCAGGCCGCGGTCGCCGGCGGGCAGGTCACCCGCGGCGAAGTTCAGTCCGACCAGCCGTACGCCGGCGTCGCGGATCGCGCGTTCGAACGCGTCGACCTCGGCGTCGCCGGGCAGTGCGGTGTCGAACGGCCACCAGAACTCCACGGCGTCGAAGCCGGCGGCTCGGGCGGCCTGGGGTCTTTCCAGCAAGGGCAGTTCGGTGAACAAGATCGAGCAGTTGACGGCAAGACGTTGCCTGGGCGCACTCTCCATGGGTCCCACCTTCCGGAGGGGCTCGGTATACGGGATACAGTAGGCCGGGCCCTCACACCGGTCAAGGCATGACGCACGTCACATTCCTGATGACTTGATAGACCTTGCCTACCAGGGATTCGGGAAAGCGCTCGCCGGATTCCCGCGCCGGGGCGCGACTCAGGCGCGCGGCAGAATCGCCGTCAGCGCAGGGTCGAAGACCACCCGCGCACTACCGCCGGTGAGCAAGGAAGCCGTCGCCTGGAACGGCACGTGAGCCAACAGCGACACTGCGCCGGACACCGTGACGGACCGATGTCCCGGGCCAGGGCTGACCCGGGTGATCCGGACCGGAAGCCCCGGCCAGTCAGCCGGCACCAGTTGTACTCCGCTGGCGAACGCGGCGACCGTGACCGGCCCTGCCGGGTGGCTCGTGGTCAGCCCGGTGGGAGTGCGGCCGACGAGGACAGAGCCGTCAGGCCCGACTTCGGCGTCGACCAGGTTCTCGTAACCCACCAGCGCGGCCACACTCGCATCGACCGGCCGCCGGTTGAGCTCCTCGGGCGTACCGTCCTGATGCACCCGCCCGCCCAGCAGTACGACGACCCGATCGGCCAACTGCAGGGCTTCTTCCGCGCGATGGGACACCTGCACAACGGTGATCGCCCGGTCCGCCAGCGCCTGGTCGAGGTCGGCGAAGAAGGCGGACCGGGATCGCGCGTCCAGTCCAGCCGCTGGTTCGTCAAGCAGCAAGACGTCCGGATCGAGCACCAGAGCGCGGGCGAGGCTGACTCGTTGCTGCTCCCCACCGGACAGGGCTCTCGCGGGCCGGTCAGCCAGATGCGCCACCCGCAGGCGTTCGAGCGCGGCCATGGCGAGCTCACGGCGACGCCTGCGAGGCACCTTGCGCCACTGCAACGGCAACTCCACGTTCCGCAGCACGCTGGTACTGAGCAACCCGGCCCGCTGCGTCGCGTAGGCCACCTGTCGCCGCAGTTCCACCCCGCCGTACGCCGTACTGTGGCCGGCGACCGTGACCTGGCCGGCGTGGGGTGGTTCGACAGCGGCGAGGAGCCGGAGCAGGGTCGTCTTGCCCGCGCCATTCGGGCCGAGCACGGATACCCGCTCGCCCGGCGCGACGTCGAGCCGGTCGATCCGGAGCACCTCGCGCCCACCGCGCCGGTGCCGAACCTCGCGCACCGTCAGTTCCGCGCCCACACCGCTCCCCGCTGCTGGATCGACGCGAGCAGGCTGTTGATGACGAAGGCGAGCACCAGCAGGATCGCGCCGTACACGAGGGCGGTGCCGAACTCGCCGCGGCTGACGTTCTCGACGATCGCCGTGGTCATCACCTGGGTCTGGCCGTGGATGTTGCCGCCGACCAGGGTGGCGGAGCCGACCTCGGAGACCGCGTGCCCGAAGCCGGCCATCGCCGCGGCCAGCAGCGGCAGCCGGGCCTCGATCCACAGGCGCACCACCAACTGCAGACGGTTGGCTCCCAGCGAGCGCAGTTGCTCCGGCAGTTCGGGTGGCAGCAGTTGGAGCGCGGCCATCGTGATGCCGGTGATCAGAGGCGTGGCGATGGCCACCTGGGCGATGATCATGCCGCGAACGGTATAGATCAGGCCGAGATCCCCGAGCGGGCCGCTACGCCACAGCAGCAGGGCGACGAGCAGGCCGACGACGACCGTGGGGACCGCCATCCCGGTGTTCACCACCGCGGTGAGGAGCCGGCGTCCGGGCAGCCCCGCAAGGGCCAGCGCGCTACCCAGCGAGATGCCGAGCACCGAGGCGATCACGGTGGCCGTGAGAGACACCGTCGCGGATCTCGCGAGAACCTCCAGCACCGGCTCGGAGTTCATCGGCCCGCGTCGGCGAAGAACAACGCTTCGCCGAACTCGTCGATCCCGAACGTCGCGATCAGCTCCTGCGCCGGCCGGTCCCGGACCCAGTCCGCGAACTCTCGAGCACAAGCAGTGTTGACGCCGTCGTGCTTGACGACGAGCACGTGGTAGTCGTTGCGCAGGTCGGCCGAGTCCTCGAACAACACCGTGAACTGCAGGCCTTTCGTGGCCAGGAACGTACTGCGGTCGGCCAGCGTGTACGCCTGCTTCTGGTTCGCGATCGTCAGCGTGGCACTCATGCCCTGGCCGGTCTTGAGATACCAGGCCCCAGCCGGTACGACGCCGGCCGTCTTCCACAGCGCCAGCTCTTTCGCGTTCGTGCCGGAGTCATCCGCGCGAGAGGCAAAGGGCGCCTGCTTGGCCGCGATCCGCTTCAACGCCTCAGCAGCAGTGGCGGATCCTGCCAGCCCGACCGGATCCGCGGGCGGGCCGGCCACCACGAAGTCGTTGTGCATGACGGGTTCGCGACTGGCGCCGTGCCCCGCGGCCATGAACTTCTCCTCGGCCGCGGGAGAGTGCACCAGCAGTACGTCGGCGTCGCCCTTCTCCCCCATCTTCATCGCTTGTCCCGATCCCACCGCCACGGTCTTGACGATGCAGTCACTGCGCGCGTCGAAGGCCGGCAGCAGGACGTCGAGCAGCCCCGAGTCCTGCGTACTGGTTGTTGTCGCCAGCACCAGGTTCCCGGAAGGTCCGCTGTTCACGGCGGCATCGGAGGAGGAACAACCCGCGATCAGAGCACTCGCCAACAGCAACCCAGCCGCTCGGGAGATCATCGCAGCCGCTTCCCGGTCTCGGTGGTGTTGTACCCACCCAGCTTCGCGATCTCCGCGTGGAAGTCGGCTGATTTCAGCAACTCCCACAAGGGCGCGAGCAAGGGATCTTCGAGGCTCGACGCCTCGACCACCAGGTCGTACGGCTCCTCGGCCACCGGCACGAAGTCGAGCCCGAAGGCCCGCGCCGCGGCCAGGATGCCGAGCCCGCAGTCCGCCCGGCCGGCCGCGATCGCGGCGGCCACGGCCAGGTGAGTCGGTTCCTCCCGGGCGTAGCCGCTGACGGTCGCCGGATCGATCTCGAGCCTGCGCAACTCCTGGTCGAGCAACATCCGGGTACCGGCGCCGCGCTGCCGGTTCACGTACGAGAGGTCACGCTCGCCGAGATCGGCAAGCCCGGTGATGCCGAGCGGGTTGCCCGGCGGCACCAGCAGACCCTGATCCCGGTGCACGAGCCGGATGACCGCCAGGTCGCGCTCGGGCATCATCTCGTCCAGATAGGGCACGGTGTACTCGCCCGTTGCTGGGTGCAACAAATGCGAACCGGCCAGGTGGCACAACCCGTCCCGCAGGGCCACCAGGCCACCGAGTGAGCCCACGTTGGACGACGCCAGCGTCAGGGTCGGATCGGCGCCGCGCAGCATCGTCGCCGCCACGTCGATGACCAGGTCGTGCGAGCCGATGGCAACGATCGTCCGCTCGATCTCGGGCAGCCGGCGCAACAGCCGCACCGACACCTGCTCGCCCGCGTGATGACCCTCCACCCCCGCAGGCACCAGCAGCAACCCGTCAGCCCGAACCAGCGAAGTCAGGACACCGGCGCCGCGTGGCAACGGCGACGCCACCACCTGACCGCCGACCGACCCGAGCCGGACCCGCACCCAGTCGTCCATCCCCACGACCGACGGCAACTTGCGAGCCAGCCTGGCCGTGACCTCGGGCCGCTGCGATGCGGCAGCGCCTTCCAGCGCGGCGAGCAACGGCGCCACGAAGATCTCGAAGGTCAGCGCCGCCGAGACCGGATACCCCGGTACGCCGACCACCGGCGTGGCGTCCACCGCACCCAGTACGACGGGGTGCCCGGGCCGGACCGCGACGCCGTGAACTGCGAGCACCCCGAGTTCCGAGACGATCCGGGCGGTGTAGTCGTCACGTCCCGCACTCGAACCGGCGATCACGATCACCAGATCCGCCGAGCCCGCCGCCTCCCGGACGGCAGTGCTCAGCCGCTCCACGTCATCCGGCTGGATCTCGGTGGCCCACGCCTCGCAGCCGACTTCCCGGGCCTGCGCGACCAGCATCAGCGAGTTGGTGTCGAGGATCTCGCCACGGCGTACGGGTGAGCCGATCGGCACGATCTCGTCGCCGGTCGGAATCACGGCGACACGAGGACGACGCCGTACCAGCACCCGGGTGGCGCCAGCTGCCGCGGCGGCGGCCAGGTCGACCGGCCGGAGCCGGTGGCCCTCGGGCAGCAGAAGTTCGCCGGCGCTGATGTCCTCGCCGATAGAACGCACATGCTGGTACGGCGGTACCGCGGATCTGATCTCGGCGTCGTCGCCGACGTAGTGCACCTGCTCGCGCATCACCACCGCGTCGAAGCCGTCCGGCATCGGATCTCCCGTGTCCACCACCACATAGGACTCGGGACCGAGGTGCAGCGGTGTCGTCGGCGTGGCGCCATGGGTCTCCCGCGCCAGTACTGCGATGCCGTCCATCGCGGCCACATCGCTGACGGGCGAGGACCGGGTGGCCCAGACCGGCTCGGCCGTGACCCGTCCGGCCGCGTCCTCCAGCGGCACCAGGTCAGCTGCGACCCGATCGGGACAACCCGCCGCGGTGCAGGCGTCGTACCAGGCCTGCAGAGCCTCGGCGACGGGTACGTCACTGATGAAAGGGCTGCTGTGCACTGCGCTTCACCTATCTGTACATCGTCACGGTGACCGGCGTCCCGGCGTCGAGACCGGTCGCTGGTTCGGGGATCACCACGTAGCCGTCCGCGCTGGTCAGCAGCGAGAGTAGTGCGGAGTGCCCGAACAGAGGCGTCGCCAGACCGTCCCGCAAGCTGACCTGTACTACGTCGAGGCGACCCGCCGCCGAGGCGATCGGCCGGGCCATGGTCGCGACCACGGAAGGTTCTGGTGCCGGGGAGGTGATGCCGCCGACGAGCCGTAGTACGGGCAGGCCGACCATCCGGAAGACGACCAAGGCGGACAGCGGATTGCCCGGCAGGCCGATGACGGGTACGTCGGAGCATTCGGCCAGCAAGGTGGGCTTCCCCGGCTTGATGGCGAGTCCGTGGCAATAGACACCGGGCGCGCCCAGAGCCTCGACCGCAGCAGTCGTCTCATCGCGCGCACCGACCGACGACCCCGCGGACACGACAACCAGGTCGCACTCCGCGACCGCCGCGGTGAGGGTCTTGGTCAACAGATCGACATCATCGGGCACGATCCCGTAGGAGACGGGCACGCCGCCGGCCTGCTCCACGAGCCCCACCAGCGCCGATGCCGTCGCATCCCGGACCTCTCCCGGGCTGAGCTCGGCGGTCTCCGGCGGCACGAGTTCGTCCCCGGTCGAGATGATCGCCACCCTTGGCTTCGCACAGACCACCAGGCGAGTCACGCCCGCCGCGGCCAGCAGACCTAGATCCTGAGCCCGAAGCGGCCGTCCGGCCGGAACCAGTTCTTTGCCGAGAGCAACATCCTCGTCGGGACGGACCACGCCGTCGCCGACCGCCACCGACTTGGTCACCTCGATCACTCCCGGCATCGTGACCTGGGTGTGCTCGACCATCACGACCGCGTCGGCGCTGTCCGGAACCGCTGCACCGGTGGGGATCTGCACTGCTGCCCCGGGCCGGATCTCGACGTCCGCGGCGGTTCCCATCCGCAACGAGCCAACCAGGTCGAGGTACGCCGGCAGGCCGTCGCCCGCGCCATAGGTGTCAGCGGCACGGACGGCATAGCCGTCGACCGTGGACCGCGCGAAGCCAGGCAACTCGGCGCCGGACCGGATCGGTTCCGCCGGCACCCGGCCGAGCGCGTCCTCGCGACGCACGGTCTCCGTCCCGGTACGCCGCCGCGGGCGGAACCCCGCCAGGGCCTGCGATACCGGTTGCGTCTGGAAGAACTCCCGACCGGGCATGGTGCCCCCTCAGTTCCGGGGCTGCGGTCGGGCCGTCGTACCGCCGCGCTGACGGCCCAGCACGCTGACCACCGGGCCGAGAGCCACCTGTCCGAGACCACAGATCGACGACTTCCGCAGTACCAGCTCTAGCTCCAGCAGCCTGGCCTTGCGTGGCTCGTCGAGCTCGCCGCCGGATTGCAGCGTTTCGGTCAGCAGGTCGTGGGCCTTGGTGGACCCGACCCGGCAGGGCACGCACTTGCCGCACGACTCGTTGCGGAAGAAGCGCAGTACGTTGGTGGCGGCGGCGAGCGCGTCCGTACCGGCGGCCATCACCACCATGGCACCCGAGCCGAGCATCGAACCCGCCTCGGCCAGCGTGCCGAAGTCCAGCGGTACGTCGAGGTGCTCCGGGCCGAGGAAGTTCGACGAGGCGCCACCTGGTTGCACCGCCTCCAGTTCGGCGCCACCGGCGACTCCACCCGCCACGTCGATCAGGTCGCGGATCGTGGTTCCCATCGGTACGCAGTACACGCCGGGGCGTTCGACGTGGCCGGAGACGGCGAAGAACTTCAGCCCGGTGGCGCCGTTGACGCCCTGCGCGTTCCACCAGTCGGCACCGCGGGAGACGATCACCGGGACGTCGGCGAAGGTCTCCACCGAGTTCATCAGCGTCGGCTTGCCCCACAGGCCGTAGTTGCCGGGGAAGGGCGGCTTGTTCCGCGGCTCGCCCCGATGTCCTTCCATGCATTCCAGCAGGGCGGTCTCCTCACCCAGGATGTACCCGCCCGGCGAGGTGAAGATGTCCAGCATCAGCCGGCGGCCGGTGCCGAGCACGTTCGGGCCGATCAGCCCCTGCTCGCGCAGCCGCCCGATCTCGGTGTGCAGGACCGCTTCCTCCGGGCCGTACTCGTGCCGGATGAAGACCCAGCCCTCCTCGGCGCCGGTGACCACCATGCCCATCAGCAGTCCTTCGAGAACCAGATGCGGCTGCTCGGCCAGCAACTGGCGATCCTTGAAGGTGCCGGGCTCGGACTCGTCGGCGTTGCAGATCGCGTACTTGACCGCGCCTTCCGCGGCCCGGACCAGCTCCCACTTCTTGCCGGTGGGGAAGCCCGCGCCGCCCATCCCGCGCAGTCCCGCGTCCTGCAGTGCGGTGATCACCTGCTCCGGCGAGACCTGTCCCATCAGCAGAGCCCGCAAGGACCGGTAGTGGTGCTCGCCCGACTCGTACGGGTCGTTGGGCCAGCCGTCTGCCGGGGCGTACGCGACGACCGCGCCCAGGTCGCGATCGCCGCCTCTGAAGTCCTCGACCGCGGTGTCGACCTCCGACAGCCGGGCCGGCCGCTCGTTGACTGTTGCCGCCGGCGCCATATCGCACCTGCCGGGACAAGAGATCTCGAGCACGTCCACGTCCTCGGCACCGGCGTACCGCTCGCGCAGCTCGGCGGCCGGCCCCTCGGCACCCTTCAGCCAGCAGGCCAGGTCGCGGCAGACCCGTACCGTCACGTCCTTCGGCGGCTCGGTGAGGAAGTGCGGGTAGAACGAGACCAGGCCCTCGATCTCGTACAGCGGCCGCTTCTGCTGCCTGGACAGCGCTTCCAGTTCCTCGCGCGGCAGCCAGCCGCAGCGCTCCTGGATCGCGTTCAGCAGCGGGATCAGGCTCGGACCGCGGAACTTGCCGGCCCGGGCCTCGACACCGGGGACTGTGACCGTCACTGGGGTGCACCTCCGACTCGGACGCTGCCGCGATCGCCGACCGGGGCGATCGCGACGGCGCAGAACTTGAACTCCGGGATCTTGCCGGTGGGATCGATCTCGTCGATCGTCAGCAGGTTCGCCGCCGCCTCCCGGAAGTGGAACGGGATGAAGACGTTGCCGCGGGCCTCGCGGTGCGACACCTTGACGTTCAGCACGATCTCGCCGCGCCGCGACGACACCCGGGCGAACTCGCCGTCGACCAGGCCGAGCTCGGCGGCGTCGTCCGGGTGGATGGACACCTCGGCCCGCGGCGCGATGCTGTCCAGGGCGAAGGACCGCCGGGTCATCGAGCCGGTGTGCCAGTGCTGCAGCAGCCGGCCGGTGTTGAGGACGAACGGGTAGTCCTCGTTCGGCAGTTCCTTGGCCGGCAGCCACTCGGCCGGCACCAGGTGCGCCAGTTCGTCGGCGGTGTTGAACCGCTCGTCGAACAGAACGACCGTGCCGTCGCTGTTCTCGGGATCCTGTACCGGGTAGAGCTTCCCGGACGAGCCGAGGTTGTCGTAGCTGAGGTTCGTGTAGTCCGGCATCAGCGGGACCATCTCCTCGAACACCTCGCGCGGCGCCGAGTAGTTCCAGTCCAGGCCCAGTCGCTGGGCGATGTCCTGCACGATCTCCCAGTCCGCCCGCGCCTCGCCCGGCGGGTCGAAGACCTTCCGGCCGAGCTGCACCCGCCGGTCGGTGTTGGTGTAGGTGCCGTCCTTCTCCAGGTACGACGAGGCCGGCAGCACCACGTCGGCGAACTCGGCCGTCTCGGTCAGGAAGATGTCCTGGACCACCAGGAAGTCCAGCTGGGACAGGGCCTTGCGGACCTTGTTGATGTTCGGGTCGGACAGGAACGGGTTCTCCCCCAGCATGTACATGCCGCGGACGCCGCCGTCGAGGATCGACTTGATCACCTCGGTCACGGTCAGCCCGTTCTCCGGGTTCAGCTCGGTCCCCCAGGCGTTCTCGAACAGCACCCGGTTCTTCGTCTCGTTCGCCCGCTGGTAGTTCGGGTAGAACATCGGGATCAAGCCCGCGTCCGAAGCTCCCTGCACGTTGTTCTGGCCGCGCAGCGGGTGCAGCCCGGTGCCGGGCCGGCCGACGTTGCCGGTGATGCAGCACATCGCGATCAGGCAGCGGGCGTTGTCGGTACCGGTGGTGTGCTGCGAGATCCCCATCCCCCAGTAGATGACGCCGGCCTTCGACTCGCCCCAGACCTTGGCGACCTCGCGGATCAGCTCCACGTCGACGCCGGTGATCCGGGCCGCGAGCTCCGGCGGGTACTCCGCCACCGTCCGGGCCAGTTCGTCGTAGTTCGAGGTCCGGCTGGACAGGAACTCCCGGTCGATCAGGCCGAGCCGGATCACCTCGTGCATGATCCCGTTGTAGAGCGCGACGTCCGTGCCCGGCTTCAGCTGGAGGAACAGGTCGGCGTGGTCCGCGACGGTGCCGGCGCGCGGATCGATGTAGATGATGGTGGTGCCGTTGCGCCTGGCCTGCTTGAAGAACGACGACGCGACCGGGTGGTTCGCGGTCGCGTTGCTGCCGGTGATGATCGCCACGTCCGCGTTCTCGATGTCGCCGTAGGTGGTCGAGACCGAGCCCGATCCGACACCCTCGAAGAGCGCGGCGACGCTCGAGGCGTGGCACAGCCGGGTGCAGTGGTCCACGTTGTTGCTGTGGAACGCGGTGCGGATCAGCTTCTGGAAGAGGTAGGCCTCCTCGTTGGAGCACTTGGCGGAACCGAAGCCGGCGAGGCCGTCCGACCCGCTCTCGGCGTAGATCCCGCCGAGCTTGCGCGCGACCAGGTCGAGCGCCTCCTCCCAGGTCGCCTCGCGGAAGTGCGGCATGACCTCCTCGTACGGCACCAGCCCGCCGGGCTTGCGACCGCCCTTGCCCGCTCCGCGCTTGCGACCCGGTCCGTCGGTGTCCTGGGTGCTGTTCTCCTGGGTGGCGGCCGACAACGGACCCTTGGGGTACGCCGAGTCGACCCGGATCAGGGGTTTCGTCAGCCGCTGCGGGGAGGACGCGTAGTCCCAGCCGTACCGGCCCTTCACGCACAGGCGGCCCTGGTTGCCCGGCTGGTCCCGTCCCTCGGCGAACGAGATCCCGCCGCGCTCGCGGTCCACGTAGTACGTCAGGGCGCAGCCGACGCCGCAGTACGGGCAGACCGTGTCGACCGCGTCCAGTTCCGCCTTCGGCTGGATCGGGATGCTGTTGATCGCCTTGTTGGTCAGGGCTCCGGTGGGGCAGGCCGACACGCACTCGCCGCAGGTGACGCAGGACGACTGGCCCATCGGGTCGTTCAGGTCGAACGCGATCCGGGTCGAGTAGCCCTTGCCGCTGCGGCCGATCACGTCGTTGCCCTGGACATCGTCACAGGCCCGGACGCACCGGTCGCAGAGGATGCACGAGTCGTGGTTCACCTCGATCACCGGGTTGGACCCGTCGGTACCGCGGGACGGCCCCGGGAACAGGTCCTCGATCTCGGTGATGAAGAAGTCGTCCGCGACCGCGAGCAGTTCGTTGTCCGCCGTGGTCGTCTGCTTCGGGTCCTCCTCGCGCGGTGGCTGGTCCACCAGCAGCAACTCGGCCAGGACCTCCCGGCTGCGCTGCACCTCGGGCGTCGACGTGGCCACCTCCATGCCCGGCTCGCACGGCCGGATGCAGGCGGCCGCATAGGCCCGGCCGCCCGTGTCGACCACGCACATCCGGCACACCCCGACCGGGTCGTACCGCTCGTCGTGGCACAGCACCGGGATGTCGATGCCGGCGTCGCGGGCAGCGGTCCAGATGGTGGTGCCCTCGGCAACGGTCAGCGGTTGCCCGTCGATCGTCAGGGAGACCGTGCGCTGCTCGACCTCAGCCGCTGCAGGGCGCGTGATGGTCATGGTGTCGGCTCCGTTCCGGTAGCGGTGACAAGGGTTGGGCGGCCTTCGGCGTCCAGTCCGCGTTCGGCGTAGTAGCGGGCGATCATCGATCGCAACCGCTCGGCCGGCAGCGTGGCGGTCCGGCCTGAGGCGAGTTCGAGCGAGGTGTCCAGGAAACGGTCCGGCAGCCAGTCGTCCTCCGGCTTCCAGCCCTCGCGCAGGTTGTAGGCGCGCTTGGCGTGCACGATCCGCCGGGCGGTCTCGCGCAGTTCGGTGCCGTCCACGTCCCAGCCGGTGACGCCGGCCAGCAGGCCGGCCCACTCGTCGAAGGGCTCGGCGAAGACGCCGCGGAGGAACTTGCACAGGATCAGCGAGTCCATGATCGCGGCCTTGTCCTCGGTCTCGATCGCCGCCCGTACGTGCTCGTCGGTGCCGCGCACGCGGTCCAGGCCGCCCTTGAGATCGGCCTCGTAGGCACCCGACCGGTTGTGGTCCGCGCCGCGTGCGTTGACCGCAAGCCCGAGCGCCATCGACTGCATCGTGCGCGGCTCGTAGCCCGGCATCTCCAGGCCCTTGACCTGGGCCGCGAAGGCCAGTGACCCCTGGCCGACGATCGCGGCCGCTCGCCGAGTGCCTTCCGACAGCAGTTCGCCGACGCCGGTGCGGCTGCCGATCTCGTCCAGCGCGCGCAACAGCGCGGTACCGTCGCCGAAGCGCAGCCAGGGGACGTCCAGCAGGCCGCGCTCGACACATTCCATTCCCCAGGCGATGGATCCGCCGGCGGAGATCGTGTCGAGGCCGAGTTCGTCGCAGCGAGAACTCGCGGCGAGCACCTGGTCGGGGTCGGACACTCCGCACATCGGCCCGAGCGCGAAGACGTTCTCGTACTCGACCCGGACCTTGCCGCCGCCCTTGGTGGCGTAGATGTGCTCGCACCCGATCGTGCAGGAGGCACAACTGTTCTTGGCCACCGACCGCTTCGACGCGAGGTCCTCCGCGGACAGCATCGGCGCGCCGTCGAAGGTGGCGGTCTGGAAGTTGCGCGTCGGCAGGGTGCTGATCGCGTTGAAGGCCAGCAGATTCGCCAGCGTGCCCAGTTCGCGGTACTTCTCCGTCGCCGGCCCGAACGAGCGCCCGCGCAGGTCCTTGGCCGCCGCGAGCACCGCGTCCTTGTCGGCCAGGGACACCCGCTTGCGGCCCTTCACGGCGAGCGCCTTGATGTTCTTCGAGCCGAGGACCGCACCCAGGCCGCCGCGTCCGGCGTGCCGGCCGTCGTGGGAGATCGTGGCGTAGCGCACCAGCGCCTCGCCGGCCGGGCCGATGCTCGCCGCGCGCCAGTTCCGCCCGTGCTGTTCGCGGATCGACTCCTCGGCCTCGGAGGCCGACAGACCCCACTGAGCCGAAGCGTCGACCAACTGGACCCCTTCGGCGTCGACCAGCAGATTCGCCGGTACTGCGGACCGCCCGGTCAGCACGATCGCGTCGTACCCGGTGAACTTGCCGGCGATGGCGAAGTGGCTCGACGCGAGGGCGTCGGTGAGCATCCCGGTGAGCGGCGACTTCGCGACCACCGCGAACTTGGCGCTGGTGGTCAGCGGCGTACCGACCAGCGGGGAGAACACGAACGCCAGCGGCGCGGCCGGGTCCAACGGGTCGACGCCGGCCTCACCGAGCTTGGTCAGCAGCCAGACACCGAGTCCCGCGCCGCCGAGATAGCCGCGCAGTACGTCGTCGGGCAGCGGCAGCACTGTGGTCGAGCCGTCGGTCACGTCCACCACGAGCGCCTGGCCGAAGTAGCCACCTGGAGGAGTCATCGCGATCACCCGCCCGCGTCCGCAGAGATGAAGGCGACGGTATCGCCGGTGACAAGGGGCACCAGGGCGTCGCCGCGGATCTGGTCGCCGTTGACCGCGGCCAGGACATGACCGTCGAAGGTGAGCCCGACCTGCTCGGCGGCCGCGCCCAGATTCGCCGCGCGGACGGTGCGCGGGCCGCGTTCACCGCCACGGTTCGCCAGTACGCCGAAGCGTTCGACCAGGATCTCGGGAGCCGGCCGGTCGCGAGCGTCGCGGTACTCGTCGGGTTCGTTGAGGTTGACCACCGACTCCAGGCCGGGATCGGCGCGGAGCAGGTGGGGATCCGCGAGCAACTCGGCCTCCTCGACCCGCAGTAGGTCGCACTCCTTGAACAACTGGGCGGGACGGAACACCCCGGCATCGAGCAGTTTGGAGATCCGCGGAGCGAGGTCCGTGCGGTAGCCCGCGGTCATCGGTTGCCGGTAGCCGTGCACGAAGGGCAGCACCACCTCCGGACCTTCCGGACCGAACCGGCGAAGTACGGCCTGGACGAAGGCAGGGTGGAGGAAGGGCAGATCGGTCGAGCAGACGAAGGCGGTGTCAGCGCTCTCTGCGGCAGCGGCCAGGCCGACCGCCAGTCCCTGCAACGGCCCGCGGCCTTCCTCGGGATCGTCACAGACCAGTACTGTCGGGTCGAGCGCGGGTAGTTCCTGGCCGGGTGCGCGGACGACGACCACCGGCCCGTCGACGGCCCGCGCGACGACGCCGGTGACGTGACGCAGCAAGGTGGAACCGTGCCACTCCAGCGCGGCCTTCGCGGTGCCCATCCGGGACGACCGGCCTCCGGCGAGGACCACGGCGGCAGCAGATCTCATACTGTCGACGGTATACGATATGTTCAGATTTCGCCTCCCCAGGAGTAGCCCTGTTCTACCAGGAAAGCCAGAGTGCTACGAGTGGGTGGCGCGCAGGGCCCGCGCGAGTTCCTCCAGGGCCGGTAGCGCGTCGATGATGCGCTGGGCGGACTCCTCCGGGATCTGGTCGAGACAGCCGCCGATGGCCTCGGTGCGCAGTAGCTTGACCCGCTCGTGCAGCAGCCGGCCCGCCTCGGTCGCCTCGACCCGGATCGCGCGCAGATCGTCCGGATTCGGGTCGCGCTGGATCAACTCCAACTCGGTGAGCTTGCCGACGACCCGGGACAGCATGGTCGGGTTGAGTCCTTCCAGCTGAGCCAGTTCGGTCAGGCCGAGCGGCCCGCGGAACGCGATCAGGCCCAGCACCGACGCCTGGGTCGGCGTCAGACCCTCGCCGGTGGCCGTGGCGTTGAGCTCGCGCGCGAGCTTGGTGATCACCCGGCGGAGCTTGCTCAACGTCTCGGTGTCAGTCATGTCACCCCTTTATTGCCTGCTGGCAAGCAATGTAGCCTGTTCATCGATGGAACCGTCGAGTTCAGCAGAGCGAACCGCCGACCCGGCCGCGGACGAGCCGCTAGCCCACCGGCGGATCGTCTTCGGCATCGTCTCGATGGCGCTGCTGATGGCCTCGATCGATCAGACGATAGTGGCGACCGCGCTCAACGCCATCCGCGGCGACCTGAACGCGGAACTGACCTGGAGCGGCTGGACGATCACGATCTACGCGCTCGGCCAGATCATCGTGATGCCGCTGGCCGGCCGGATCGGCGACCAGTTCGGGCGCAGGCGGGTCTTTCTCGGCGCCGCGGTGCTCTTCACGGTGGCCTCGCTGGCCTGCAGCCTGGCCGACAACATCTACCTGCTGGTGGTGTTCCGGGCCTTCCAGGCGATCGGCGGCGGCGCCTTCATGCCGACCGCGACCGGCATCGTGTCCGAACAGTTCGGCCGCGACCGGGACCGCGCGATCGGCATGTTCACCTCGATCTTCCCGCTCGGCGGGATCATCGGCCCGATCATCGGCGGCGTCATCGTCACCTACTGGTCCTGGCGCGAGATCTTCATCGTGAACGTGCCGATCGGCATCCTGCTGATCGTGCTCGGGCTGAAGTTCATCCCACGCGGCACCCCCGCCCCAGGGGCCAGGATCGACGCCACCGGCGCCGCCCTGCTCGCGCTGACGCTGCTGTTCGGGATGTACGGGATCAGTTCGCTCGGCAGCAGCGGTGCGTCACCGGCCGATCCGCTCTTCATCGGGGCCGAGGTGCTGGCGATCACCCTCGGCGTCCTGTTCGTCCGGCACGCGAACCGGCACGCCGCGCCCATCATCGGGGTCAATCTGCTGCGCGGCGGCGGCTTCGGGGCGATGAACTCGATCAACTTCCTCTTCGGCGCCGCCGTGCTCGGCTTCGGCGCCCTCGTCCCGCTGTACGCCGAATCGCGGTACGGGATCCAGCCGCTGCAGGCCGGGACGCTGCTCACGGCCCGGGCCGTCGGAATGATCTGCCTCGCCAGCCTGGCCGTGTTCGCGCTCCGCCGGACCGGTTACCGGGGCCCGATGATCGGCGGCTTCCTGCTGGTCGCGGGCGGGATGACCCTGATGTCGCTCGCCCCGCACGGCCTCACGCCGTACGGGTGGCTGGCGCTGGCGGCCGGCATCACCGGGATCGGCATGGGCCTTTCGATCCCCGCCTCGAACAACGCGATCCTGCAACTCGCGCCGGACCAGATCTCCGCGATCACCGGCCTGCGCGGGATGTTCCGGCAGTCCGGCGGCATCGTGGCCGTCTCGGTCACCACGACGATCCTGGCCCATTCCGCGAACGGCGGCCTCGCCCAGGCGCACAGCTTCCTGGTCTTCGCCGCCGTCCTGCTGCTGATCGTGCCGCTCACGCTGCTGGTCCCGGACCATCGGGGGTCGTGGTAGCTCGACGCCCCGCGCAGGCACCGTGACAGGGTGCGCACCGGCCGAATGTGCTACCGTTTCCGGCGGTTGCAGTTTTGCAGTTCCACGTTCGTTTTGAAACGCCCGCGGATTTGTGATCCGCAGGGCGTTTTCTCATTTTTCGGGCCATGGTCTGAGTGAGAGGGCTCGTTCAGCAACCGAGGGACCGGCGACCGTCGGGACCTGTTACCCGCCCCACACAAGGAGCAAATCATGGCTAGCGGAACAGTGAAGTGGTTCAACGGTGAAAAGGGCTTCGGCTTCATTTCCCAGGACGGCGGCGGCGCCGACGTGTTCGTGCACTACTCGGCGATCGCGACGGACGGCTTCCGTTCGCTGGACGAGAACCAGAAGGTCGAGTTCGACCTGACCCAGGGCCCGAAGGGCCCGCAGGCGGAGAACGTCCGCCCGGTCTGAACGACCTGAAAGCAGGCCCGGCCGGTCACGGCCGGGCCTGTTTTGCGTTCTCCCAGAGATGTTCGCCGTCGTCGATCCGGTCGGTGCGTTCGAGCCCGGCGGCCGCGGCGATGGCAGCCGAGGCGGTGTGGTCGGGGTGGACGTGCGCGATGATCCGCCGCGCCCCTTGAGCCGTCAGCCAGTCGACCAGGCCGATCGCGGCCTCCTTGGCGTAACCACGGCCCTGCCGGCGCGTGCCGAGCACCCAGGCGACCTCCGCCTCGGTTTCGGTCACGGTCGCCTGGACATACCCGATCAGTTCGTCGTCCTGCAGTGACGAGATCACCCAGTTCAGCCAGTACTCCCCCGGCCGCCCCGGCCCAGCGCACTGTCGCTCGTACTGCGCTGCGAGGGCTTCCACCGTCGGCGGTTCACCCCCGGTGAACGTGTAGAGCGCAGGGTCGGCGAGCACCTTCGCCATCTCGTCGGCGTACTCGACGTGCAGCGGGAGCAGAGCAAGCCGCTCGGTGTCGAACCTGGTCGCGATCATCCGCCCACGGTAGCGTCGAGCGGCTCGGCCGCTCCCTCCTCGGCCGGCCCGCCCGACGCCATCCCCCCGATACCTCCGGCAGCGCCCACTACGACGGCAGGCGCGCGTTCGGATGCAGGTCGAAGCGGGGACTGCGATGGTCCCCTGCCTCGTACGGCGTGACCCGTTCCTCGTAGTGCAGGTGTGGTCCCACCGCCAAGCCGAGCCGATCCCCCGTCTCGACCGTGTCCCCCCGCCGGACTTCCGGCTCGGCGAGGTGCCCGTAGAGATGCCAGATCGCGTTCGACTCGATCACGACCTGGTTCCCCTCCACCCGGACGACGACCCCGGCCAAGGTGGCCCGGACCGGCGTACCGGCTGCTGCCTGGTAGTCACGGCCTGGGTGGACGCCGTGCTGCCAGCCGTTGCCTGCGACCCCGAACTCGCAGGTCACCACCGCGTTGTGTACCGGTGCTGCCATGCCTTGAGGGTGCATACGGACCTTCAGCCAGTCTTAAACCCGGGCCGGGACGGCTGGGTAGGGCGCCGGCTCGACCTCCAGTTCGGCCATCCGCTGGATGTACGTCCGGTAGGCCCGCCTGGCCTCGCCGTGGGCTCCACTCGCCTGGAAGGCGGAGACCAGGCCCAGGTGCGCCCGTTCGTCGTACTGGTCGCGTTGGAGGATCCGGAGCAGGTAGCCGGCGGCTGCGTCGGGGTCGCTCCTGCCGCGCTCGGCGAGCACGCGTGCCACCCGGACGTAGAGCGCGCGGGCCTCTTCACGCATCCCCGCGGCCCAGTCGGCGTACACGTCCTCCTCCAGGAAGTCCCCGCTGTACGCCGCCTCGGCGCCCTTGAGCAGGGGCAGGTTGTTGGTGTCCAGGCCCGCTCGGGCGTCGTGGAGGAAGGTCTCGACGTCTACAGAGGCCTGATCGCCGTCCAGCCAGATGGTGGCGCGGTCGGCTCCGACGAAGCGGTCGGCCGGGTACTGCTTGTCTGGGTCGAGCACGGACCGCACAGTGGAGAGTGCCACCGAGAGTCGGGGTGAAGCGACTGATTCACCTTGGTCCGGCCAGAGCAGATCCAGGAGTTGCACGCGTGCCACAGGTCGGCAGCGACGAGCCACCAGGATCTTGAGGAGGTCTCGGGCCTTCTTGGAGGGCCACTCGCCTAGCTGGACCGCCTTGCCGTTCCGTAGTACGCGGAAGCCGCCTAGGCACTCGACACGTACGGGAGCCGGGCCTGTCTCCTGGCTGGCGGCTAGAGCTGCTGCGGCATAGCGGGTCGCTCCTGCTGCCAGGAACTGCTGGTGAGCTTGCAGCGCCAACTCACGGCCCTCGGCACCCTTGGTGCGCTTGGCGAGCATCAACTCGGCCCGCGCCTGGCCCAGCGGATCACCCAGCTCATGACGGATATTCAGTACTTCGTGCAGCACCTCGCCGCCCTCGGCAGCCGCGAAGAGCTCGAGTGCGTCCGCCAGACCAGCGCGGTCACGCCGCTTGCGGCAGAGCGCGGCCGACTCCTCGGCGGCTGCAGCAGCTTCGGCCTTGTTGCCGGCGTGCAGCGTTACCCAGCCAAGAGCCACCAAGGCGCCGGACAGGCCCGGGACGGGTCCGTAGGCCACGGCCTGCTTGGCGATCCCCGCAAGCTCCGCGGCCTTCTCGGGCTCCTCAACCGCCAGCACCCGCGCTAGACCTGCCAGTGAGGGGACCAGCGACTGCATGTCCTTCGTCTCGTCTGCCATGGTGATGGCCTCCTCGTAACAGGCTCGGGCCATCGCCCGGTCACCGCGTTCGCGGTAGACCTCCCCCAGTACTGCAAGGGGTTGCGCGACTCGTTTCGACTCCAGCTTCTGGTAGAGAGCTCTCGCAGCTTCAAGCTCACCTATTGCCTCGTCCAGCCGCCCCAGCCGCAGCAGCGCCTCGCCGCGGTTGTTCAGGGCGAGTGCACGGAACACCGCGAAGCCGGCGCGATCCGCCAGCTCCAGCGCAAGCTCCAACTCGCCCAACGCCAGTGCGTAGTCGCCCTCGCCGATGTGATGCGAGGCGCGGTTCACCCGGATGCGGATCGACTGCAGGAGATCCCCGGCCCGCTCCGCATGCTCCAGGGCCCGTACGTAGTGGGACGCGTTGCCCCGTGGATCGCTGTCGACGGCAGCAAGCATCGCCAGCACGGTGTGCACGATCGCCAGAGCACGATCGTCTCCTGAGAGCTTGGCCGACACGCCGGCGGCCGCGATCAACTGACGGCACTCGTCGAACTCACCCCGCAACCAGTGCGCACCGGCCCACCAAGCCTGGAGGAGCGCCTCATCAGTCGGGTGCTGGCCGTCCAGCTTGCCCCGGCGGTACACGGCGACCGCGACGTCGGTACGGCCGCGCAGGTGATGGATCAGTCCCAGGCGCCAGGCGATGCCCACGGGGATCTCCCCCTCGGGCTCGATGATCCGGTCGAAGCAGTCCTCCGCGCCCTGCCAGTCCCCGAGCACCTGCCTGGCTTCGCCTTCCAACTGGTCCATCGCGGCATCCCGCAGCTCGGCGGGGAGCGCCGCGACTGCAGCGACCACGGTCTCGGCCAGACCGCCGTTGACCATCGCGTGCCCACGATCTGCCAGCATCTGCGCCACCCGGGCGGGATCCACGGTTTGGTAGCAGGCCAGGGCGTCCCGGTGCTCTCCGACCGACTCGAACCACTTGCCGGCCCGCAGAGTCAGCTCGTCCATCCCGGCCTCATTCGCTGAGAGCCTGTCGATCGCGAAGTCCCTGACGAGGGGGTTGAGCTCGTAGCCGTCCTCATCACCAGCAGAGACGAGCAAGCCACGGGTTCGAAGCTGGTGCAGGGTTTCTGCGCTCTCGGTTAGACCTGTGGCTTTGCAGAGCTCGGCCCCGAACCTGGGTAACACGGCGACGGCAGCGACCAACCGGCGTACGGACTGGGGCTCGGCGGCGAAGACCTCCTCGGCCAGGTAGTCGTACAGCGGGCCGTCTGAGCTCAAGGCCCTCCGCAACCGGCTGTGCCGCTCAGCAGCCGGCACTGTCCGCAACGCCTCCACCGCAAGCCGCACAGCCGCCGGCCACCCCTGTACTGCGGCCTGCAGCGGCTCGGCAAGTTCCTCAGACCCATCCCCGAGTACTACGTGCAGCACGGCGAGCGTCTCCTGGACCGTGAAAGCAAGAGCGGTCGCGTCGATTTCCAGCACCTGGCCCCGACCGCGCAGCCGATCGATCCCGAAGGGCATGGCCGTCCTGGAAGCGACCACAAGATGCAGCGCAGGTGGAGCCACCCGGACCAGGCCCTCGATCAAGCGGGTCGCCGGGTCTCCGGGGTTGAGCTCGTGGAGGTCGTCGAGAACGAGGACCAGGTCACCCTCGAGGTTCTGCTCGAGCGCCTCAGCCAGCACAGCGGCGTACGCGAGGGCTCTGGTGCTCTGCTCCGCGTCGGCGTCGGGTCCGCGGGGTCCTTGGAGCTCTGCGGCCAGCACTGCCGACAAGGCCGGGACTTGGCGGCGCAACGCCTCAACTAGCCCCGTGACCATGGCGGCGAGCGAACGGTCCTCGGCGCGCACGGTGTACCAGGCGCATGGCCGCTGGGCCGCCCACGAGCCGAGCAGAGTCGACTTCCCGAAGCCTGCGTCCGCGACCACCGTCAGTAGCCGCCGCCGGGCGCCCTCGTCCAGCAATGCGGCCAACCGCGGCCGGTCCACTGTCCCCTGCGCCGAAACCGGGTCATCAACCGCCGGCATAGCCCCACCTCCGTTCCCCCGGCTCTAGACAGGACAGCACTGTCGGTAGCAGGGCCGCAACAGTGCTAGCCCGGATATGGGCGGGAGATTTGCCGTTCCGGCAAGGAACGGTGTCCCGGCAGGCTCGGGAACGGCATGCTGGCCTGCATGATCGAGATCGATTGGGCCGCGCAGGCCGGACACCTACGACACACCGCCACGGACGAGGCCGGCTGGAACGAGATGGTTGCCTCGGGCCTGGTTCGGCCGACCGACAAGCTGGCCGTCGACGTTGGCTGCGGCGGCGGTGGGATGGCGAAGGCACTCGCCGCGGCCATGCCGGACGGCGCGAGCGTGGTCGCGATCGACGCTGACGCCGACGTGCTGGAGCAGGCGCGGGCGCACACCGCGGGGGCTGTCCGCTGCGAACTGGTCTCGATGGACGACGGCCCGGAACCGTTGCGTGCGGCAATTGGTGCACCGGCGGACCTGATCTGGGCTTCGGCTTCGGTGCACCACGCCGCTGATCAGCAGGCCGCGATCGATGCTCTGGTCTCGTTGCTGGCGCCGGGCGGCCGGCTGGCGCTGGCCGAGGGCGGCCTGCCGGCTCGGAGCCTGCCCTGGGATCTCGGGATCGGTGAGCCCGGTCTGGAGCTCCGGCTGGACCTGGCTCAGGACCTGTGGTTCAAGGTGATGCGGGAAGGGCTGCCCGGGTCGGTGCCGCTGCCTTATGGATGGACGGACGCGCTGCAACGGGCCGGGCTGACCGGGGTGACCACCAAGAGCGTGCTGACGGAGAGGCCGGTGCCGCTGTCCGACGAGGATCGGGACCGGGTCGTCTCGCAATTCCAGGCCCGGGTCGAGCGGCTGACACCTGGTGCGGCGCAGGGGCACGGGCATGGCCACGGTCACGGCCACGGCCACGGCCACGGCGACGGCGACGGACTGCCCGAGGAGTTGGCTCTTCCGGCGGAGGATCTGGCGGTATGGAAAGAGCTGCTCGACCCCGACAGCGAGCACTTCCTGGGACGCCGTACCGACCTCGCCGCGCTCTCCGTCCGCAGTATCCATCTCGGCGAGCGGAGCTAGTCCCGCAGCGCCACGCCGGGCGAAGAGGCTGCCGGGCGCGCCGCTCCACCCGGGCCGCCGTAAGGTAAGTGCCCATGAACGACCGGCTGGTGTGGATCGACTGTGAGATGACCGGACTCGACCTGGACAGGGACGCCCTGATCGAGGTCGCGGTTCTCGTCACCGACTACGAACTGAACGTGCTCGGCGAGGGAATCGACCTGGTGATCGCACCGCCCGCTGCCGCCCTGGAGCAGATGGGCGACTTCGTCCGGGACATGCACACCGCGTCCGGACTGCTGGCCGAACTGCCGAACGGGATCGCCCTGGCCGACGCCGAGCAGCAGGTGCTCGACTTCATCTCCGGCTACGTGAAGGAGCCGCGGAAGGCCGCGCTGGCGGGGAACTCGGTCGGTACCGACCGCACCTTCCTGGTCCGGGACATGCCGAAGGTCGAGGCGCACCTGCACTACCGCAACGTCGACGTCAGCTCGATCAAGGAACTGGTCCGGCGCTGGTACCCGCGGGTGTACTACGCGACGCCGGCCAAGAACGGCAACCACCGGGCGCTGGCCGACATCACCGAGAGCATCGCCGAACTGCGCTACTACCGCCAGACCGTTTTCGTGCCGCAGCCGGGCCCGGACACGGACACCGCGAAGGCGGCCGCGAGCCTGGTCAGCGACCCGATTTCAGGTAACCGACCATCATCGCTATGATTACCCAGCCGCGCTTGTTCCAGGCGGTGCACGACGAAACATGGTGGGTATAGCTCAGCTGGTAGAGCACCTGGTTGTGGTCCAGGGGGCCGCGGGTTCAAGTCCCGTTACTCACCCGAGGTCGAGGGCGATCCATGTCCGCGGAGAGCGCGGACTTGGGTCGCCCTCGTCATTTGTGCGTCGCTTCGCAGGGTGGGGGCTTCGCCACCCACACCCCCTTGTCAGTGGCGGGTGTGGGTGGGTTCAGCCGGCGTTGACCAGGGCTGGCAGGATTCGGGGGTGAAGGTTTCCGGCAGTCAGTGGTTCATGTACGCCGTGGTGCTTGCGGTCACCTTCGTGATCGGGCTGTTGGCCTTCGTGGTGTGGGTGTTGTCGAAGGTTTTCTAGCGGTCGAGCGGGAGGCCGAACTGGGAGAGTCGGACGGGCTGGCCTGATTCGAGTGAGCGGTTGGCGGCGATGCCGACCGCGATGCTGCGGAGGCCGTCGCGGTAGCCGGCTCGGCGTTCCAGCGGGTCGGGCTCACCGGTCGGCCGGAAGACGTCGTCGAGCAACTGGCTGTCACCGCCGCCGTGCGCGCCGTCACCCTCGGGGATCGGCACCTCCACGGCCGGCTCCCAATGACGCTGGACCAGCAGCCGCTCACCCGCCGGACGCAGGTTCGCCGCTCCCCCGGCGGTCGGGTCGTCCGGGTTCACGCTCGGGTCGACCGCCGGTCGTCCGACCACCCCGGCCGCACCCGCGGGCTGGACGAATCCGCGCTCGACCACGTCGAGTTCGAGCCGGCCCTCGGTGCCGTTGATCGCGACCCGGTAGCCCTCCCACGGCGAGTGCGCGTTCAGGGCGTAGGTCAGGATCGCGCCGGACTTGTAGGTGACCAGCAGCCCCATGTTGTCCTCGATCGAGATCCCGGGGCTGAAGACATCCTGGTCGCGGATGTAGCCGTCGTCACCCTCGGCCTCGAGATAGAGCTCACGCAGCTTGTCGTCCGCCGCTAGATCGAGCGCGAACGGATCGGACGCAGTACCGGGGTCTCCGGTGGAGCGGGCCGGACGGTTGGTCAGCCCCCGCTCCGCGGCGTTCTCGTCGCCGTAGAAGCGCAGCCCACCCGCCGCCGCGACAGTCTCCGGTACGTCGGCCAGCCACCAGTTCACCAGGTCGAAGTGGTGGCTGGACTTGTGCACCAGCAGACCACCCGAGATCGCCTTGTTCCGGTGCCAGCGGCGGAAGTAGTCGGCGCCGTGCACGGTGTCGAGCACCCACTCGAAGTGGATCGAGGTGATCTTGCCGATCGCGCCGACGGCGAGCAGACGCCGTACTTCGGCGTTGCGCGGCGAGTACCGGTAGTTGAAGGTCACCACCAGGTCGCCCGACGACGCCTCGACCGACTTCGCGATCGACTGGGCCGGATCCAGCGAGGTGGTCAGCGGCTTCTCGACCACCACGTCGCACCCGGCGTCCAGGGCGGCCGTCGCGTAGAGGTGGTGGGTGGCGTCCGGTGAGGTGACGATCACGACGTCGGGCCGCTGCTCGGCCAGCAACTTGCCGAAGTCGTCCGGCGCGTACCGCGCGGGTGCGTCCTTGCCGGCGGCGGCGAGCACGCGGTCGTAGTACGCCATCCGGGTGGGGTTGGGCTCGCACCACGCGACGATGGAGCCCACGTCGGCGTACGAGGTCGCCAGGGCGTCGATGTACATCGCGGCGCGTGAGCCGGTGCCGACTACTGCGTAGCGGGAGGTCACGGTTCTCCTTCGGTTGGGGATTCAGGGACTGCGGTGAAGGCCTTCGTGCCGGACGGTCCAGCTTCCATCCTGCGGGAAGCCGGGCGCGGGTGAGCCGTCGTCACCGTCCCAGCCCGCGGCCATCAGGGCGACCGCGGTGAGCAGACCGCCGTTGCCGGGGAGGTAGAGCGGCAGCGACGGGGTCTGCCGGTTGTGCCCGTTCGGCAGGCACACGTTCTTGCCGGTCTTCAGGAGCAGGGCGTCCACGGCGGTCGCGGGCTCACCGAGCCGGGCAGCGGTCATCGCGATCGCCGGGTAGTCCCAGCCCCACGTGCTCTCCCAGTCCCAGTCAGCCAGTACTGCGGCCAGCGTGCGGTTCATCGTCGGCCGGTCGAGGTATCCGGTGTCCGGGACGACGCCGAGCCCGTAGAGCATGGACGGGTGGTCCGTGCGGATCGTCCACGGCTCACCGTCGATCGCGGCGTACACGTCGCCGTGCACCGGCGCGGGCACCAGGCCTTCGGCTACCGCTGCCCAGCGTGGCTCGGGATCCAGACCTTGTCGCTGCCGCCACTCCTGGGCGACTTGCAGAGCCCAACGCCAGTAGGCCAGTTCGAAGGTCGGGTTGATCAGGCTGCCGCGAATCGTCGAGTAGGACTCCTGCGCCGGGATGAGCGGCGGGCCGAGCTGGAAGCCGTGCTCGGTCGGGGTCGCGAAGGACGCCATGAACTCGGCCGTCTGGTGGACGATGGTCGCGTAGCGCTTGGTCGCCGCGTCGTCGCCGGTCCGGCGGATCAGCTCGGCGAGGTGGATCGGCGCCGGCTGCTGCCAGATCAGGAACGGGCCGATGCTGCTCGGACTCTCGCGCCCGTCCGGCCCGACCTGCTTCGGCCACCGGGCGCCGTCGTACCCCTGCAGCCGCGCGGTCGCCTGGGCGGCCGGCAGGATCCCCTCGTACCACCCGAGGCTGCGCTCCAGCAGCTCCGCCCTTGCCCACAAAGGGAAATGGGCACCGTGCCACCAGTGCATCTCCAGGTGGAACCGACCCCGCCAACTGTTGCAGACGAGGCCGGTCTCCTGTGGCGGCAGAGATCCCGCACTGTTGATCGCAGTCACGTACTGCGCCAGCACAACCCGCCGCTCGAGCTCCATCGCCCGAGGATCCTTGCTCCCGGCAAGCTCCACCGCGGCCCCGGACTCCCAGAACCGCTGCCAGTGCGCGACCACGTCCCGCTCGACCTCGCCGTACTCCGGCAACACGCTCGCGTTGAGGCCGATCCGCAGTACCAGCTCATCGGTCGCCGAGGTGACCACGAACTCGTGCTCGCCGGTGATCTCCAGCTGTGCACCGGCCGAGGCCCCGACGTCCACGATGTACTGCGTATCGTCAAGCACCCGCTGCACGATCCAGCCGCCCGGCACCTCCCGCACGCTGGTGGTGTGCGCGTCCGGCGAATCCCAGTCCGCCGCGTTGCTCCACGCCTCAGCCCCGTACGGAAAGGCGAACCGCACACCCAGCCCGGCCGTGGATCTGATCCGGACAGCCAAGATGTCCTCCGACGGATGGCACATCGTCCGAACGTCGACCTGGCTACCGGCAACTACGAAGGAGCTGTCAACCAGCCCCCGCCACAGATCAAGCCGCTGCCGCGCCTCCTGCACCTCATCCAACTCCCGCCAGCCGCCAGGCCGCCGCCGCTCCGCCACGCCGGCTACTGCCGGTCCTCGCTTCCCCTCCCCCGCTTCTACGAAGCCGATTCGAGCGAGGTCCAGGCGGTGCGGGTTTGCCCGCAGCCACTCCTCCGCGGCGGTTTGCTCCGGCTCTTCCGTGGTGCCGAGGTCTTGCTCGCTGCCCAGGTCCACGTAGGGAACCGGACCGGACGGCGTCGGATAAACGCGGCGGGTGTCGTCGAGGTGGTGGAAGGTGTCGGACGGGATGCTGTGCCAGCCCCACTGGCTGAGGGTTCCCAGGAGCGTGCCGGGTGGGTCGTCGCCGGAGCGGGGAGCGACCGGGTAGCGCTCCGGGAAGGACTGCAGGCCGGTGACGTCCACGGTGAAGCAGAGTTCCCCGTTGCCCACAGACAACGGGGACTCCGCCTCGATCCCGGTGATCAGCACGTCGTGGCGCCCCACCAGGGCGTGCCGATCGATCCGGGACTGGTCGGGTGCAGAACTCACTTGATCGCCGCGGTCAGTTCCTGCAGGAACTTCTTGGCGCCGTCGGCCGGCGACTGGCGGTTGAACAGCACCTCCGCGTTCGTCCGGTCCAAAATCTTCACGCTCTCGGTCGACCCGGTCGGCCCGATGATCAGGGCCGGCCCGACCTTCGGCGTGACCGCGGCGATGAACTCCGCCGACGCAGCCTCGTTCTTCGGCAGCGCGGGCTTGATCGCCGTGAGGACGTCGGAGTTGGCCGGGATGCCGCGGTTGGCCAGCGTGATCTTGCCCGCGGCCGGGTCGTTCACCAGGAAGTTCACCAGCTTGGCGGCCGCCTCGGCGTGCTTGGTGCGCGCGCTGATCGTGTAGATCTGCGAAGCCTGCAGCCACATCCCCGGCTTCGTCGCCGAGCTCTCACCCGGTGCCCTGAGCAACTGAAGGTCGGCACCGGACGCGGCCCGCAACGCACCGAGCTGGTTGGTCCAGTCCAGCTGCATGCCGGCCAGCCCCCGACCCATCAACGTCTGCTCGGGTGCCGCCTGGGTGGCGAGCTCCGAGGTCACCGCTGCCGGCGGGGTCGCGCCCGAGTCGCGCATCGCGGTGGTCATCGTGAACCAGTTCGTCAGCGTCTGCTCGGTGAGGCCGACCTTGCCGTCCTCGGTGTAGAGGGACTCGCCGCGCTGCCGGGCGTACAGGTCGAGCGCGTCAGCACTCGTCGGGTCGTCCGAGCCGTAGGTGCCCTTCGGCGATCCCTTGGCCACCTGCTGCGCGATCCGGCTGTAGTCCTCCCAGGTCCAGGTGTCGTCGTCGGGCAACGGCACCCCGGCCGCCTGGAACACCTTCGGGTTGACGACCACGCCGTACGCGTTGACGCCCGTCGGTACGCCGTACTGCTTGCCGTCGAAGTTGCCGTTGGACAGCGCGGCCTTGTCGATCTTGTCGGTCTTCAGGGTGTCCTTGACCTCGGCCAGGTCGAGCAGCGCGCCGCGGTCGCCGTACTCGCGCGGGTAGGCACCGCCCAGGGTGATCACGTCCGGTGCGTCGTTCGCGGCGACGCTGGTGGCCAGCTTGTCGAAGTACCCGGTGAAGTCGCCGTACTCCGGCTTGACCGTGATGCCGGGGTTCGCCGTCTGGAAGGCGTCGATCGCCTTCTGCGTGAGCTTGGCCCGATCCTCGTTGCCCCACCAGGAAAAGCGCAGCGTGACCGGCTGGTTCGGGTCGTCGCCGGCTCCGCCGGAGTCCCCACCGCAGGCGGACAGCGTCAGCAGGGCGCCGGCCAGGGCAGCGGCAGCCAGCCGCCTGCGGTACCTCGTTGCTAGGGAGAACATGTCGTTGTTCCTTCCTGCCGCGTCCAGGCGCGGACACTGATCATTTGAGGCCGGTGGTGGCGATGCCACGGGTCAGGTAGCGCTGACCGGCCAGGAAGAACCCGAAGATCGGGACCAGCGCGACCACGGACATCGCGAACAGCGGGCCCCAGGAGGTCTGGCCCTGCGCGTCCATGAAGGACCGCAGCGCCACCGGCACCGTGTACTTGTCCGGGTCGGTGAGGAAGATCAACTGGCTGAAGAAGTCGTTCCAGGTCCAGATGAAGGTGAAGACCGCCGAGGTGGCCAGCGCCGGCAGGCACAGCGGCATCACGATCCGGGAGTAGATCCGGAAGTGACCACAGCCGTCCAGCCGGGCCGCCTCGTCCAGCTCCCGCGGCAGCGACCGGATGAACTGCACCATCAAGAAGACGAAGAACGCGTCGTGGGCCAGGAACTTCGGCACCACCAGGGGCAGGATCGTGTTGATCCAGCCGAGCTTCGAGAACAACACGTACTGCGGGACGATCAGCACGTGGATCGGCAACATGATGGTGCCGAGCATCAGGGCGAACCAGAGCTTCTTGAGCGGGAACTCCACCCGGGCGAAGGCATAGGCCGCCAGTGAACAGGTGAGCAGGTTGCCGACGATCGCGAGCACCGCGATCACCGCGGAGTTGAACAGGTAGTGCTGGAACGGATGTGCCAGCGAGGACCAGCCCTCGGTGTAGTTGTCGAAGATCACCTGGTTCGGGAACAGCGAGGTCTCCCGGAAGATGGTCTCGCTCGGCTTGAACGAACTGGACAGCATCCAGAGCAGCGGATAGAGCATCAGCACGCCGAAGACGATGATCAGGGTGTGCTTGAGCACGCTGCGGCCGCGGTCGGCCGCCGTCGGGTCGCTGGTCAGGGTTTCACTCGTCACCGTAGAACACCCACTTCTTGGCGAACAGGAAGTTGATCGCGGTCAGCGCGCCGATGATGAGCAGCAGCAACCAGGCCATCGCGGACGCGTAGCCCATGTGGAACGAGCCGAAGCCCTCGTCGTACAGGTAGAGCGTGTAAAGCAGGGTCGAGTCGGCGGGCCCACCAGTACCGCCGCTGACGACGAACGCCTGGGTGAAGCTCTGGAACGCGCCGATCACCTGCAGCACCAGGTTGAAGAAGATGATCGGGGTGAGCAGCGGCAGGGTGATGTGGATGAACGACGTCCACCGGCCCGCGCCGTCGACCGCGGCCGCCTCGTAGTACGAGGTGGGGATCTGCCGCAGGCCGGCCAGAAAGATCACCATCGGCGCACCGAAGGTCCAGCCGTTGAGCAGCACCAGGGTGCCGAGGGCGAAGTCCGGATGCGCCACCCAGCTCTGGCCCTGGATGCCGATCAGCGCGAGGGCGTCGTTGACGAGCCCTTCCTGGCCGAAGATCTGCCGCCACAGGATGGCGATCGACACGCTGCCGGCCAGCAGCGACGGCAGGTAGAAGACCGAGCGGTAGAAGCTCAGCCCGCGGATGCCCTGGTTCAGCAGCATCGCCAGCCCGAGCGCCATCAGCAACTGCAGCGGCACCGAGATGAACACGTACTGGAAGGTGACCAGCAGCGACTTGTGCAGCCGGGTGTCGGTCAGCATCTCCTCGAAGTTCGCCAGCCCGATCCATTTCGGCGGCTTCAGCAGCGAGTAGTCGGTGAACGACAGGTACAGCGACGCCAGGATCGGGCCGAGGGTGACGGCCAGCAGGCCGATCAGCCACGGCGTCAGGAACAGGTACCCCGTGATGGCGTCGCGGCGGCGCCGGGAGTACTTGGTGTAGCCGGCCTTGCGGTCCTGCGGCGGCTCGTCGGCCACGTCCTGCCGTTCCGGCGAGAGGGTGCTGGAAGTCGGGCTCACGCGACACCTCCTCGTCGGTCGATCGTGAGTAACCGGTTTCTAGCAGGCAGTCTTGAAACGTGTCAATGGGTCACGTCCGGATCGCCACAATGTTTCGTTCTCGAAGATATCCCGCTCGAATTGATGGCGAGAGACCGGTTTCCCGAAATCGTTTCGAGCGCTAGGGTGAGCGCACCAACAGGCGAGGCGGGAGGAGGTCGGGGTGTCCGGGAGAACGCGCTCGACGGCGACCATCAGCCGCGTGGCCGAGGCAGCGGGGGTCTCCCGTGCCACGGTTTCCCGGGTGATGAACGGCAGGTCCACGGTGGCGCCGGAACTGGCCGCCCGGGTGCTGGCCGCCGCCGAGGCCCTCGACTACGCGCCGAGCCCGGTCGCCCGCAGCCTCGCACTCGGCCGGACCGCGACCATCGCGCTGATCGTGCCCGACCTGTCGAACCCGATGTTCCAGGACGTCCTGCGGAGCCTGAGTCTGGCCGCGGGCGAGGACGGGCACCGGCTGCTGATCGCGGAGTCGAACGAGCATGTCGAGGACGAGGAGATCCTGGCCATCGAGGCCCGCCGGCGCTGCGACGGCATCGTGCTCGCCTCACCCCGGCTGCCGACCGAGGACCTGCGCCGGCTGGTGCCGCAACTCGCGCCGATGGTGCTGATCAACCGCAAGCTGCCCGGCAGCGACGTCCCGTCCCTGTCGGTCGACCACGGTGCCGGCATCAGCGACCTGGTCTCCCACCTGCTCTCCCTCGGGCACCGGAAGATCGTCTACCTGGCCGGCCCGCCCGTCGCGATGTCGAACGTCGAGCGACTGACGGCCCTGCGGCGACTGTCCGACAACGGCCGGCAGTTCGAGCTGATCCAGTTGGCCTGCGGCGCGATGTTCGACAACGGTCACGCGGCCGCGGGTGAGGTGATGAGCACCGGCGCCACCGCCGTTGTCGCGTACAACGACATGGTTGCCTTCGGCGCCCTCAGCGGCCTGCACGAACTGGGCGTCTCGGTTCCGGACCAGATCTCGGTCACCGGCTTCGACGATATCCCCTTCGCCCGCTTCACCACCCCACCGCTGACGACCGCCGCGGTCCCCACCGGCACTCTCGGCCGCCAGGCCTGGGAGCACCTGCGGGAACAACTGCAGGGGCACAGCTCCACCCAAGAGACTGACTTCCGACCCAGACTGCTCGTCCGCGGCAGCACCGGCCGGACAACCTGAGCGGGCAGGTGATCGGGAGCACCCGCTCGGCTGATACGCGCCGGTACTGCGTTTCCTGCCGGGGTCCGGCGGGTTCTGCTGCGAGGATCGGGCGGGTGAAGTCGTCCGGCAGTATCTGGTTCGTCTACGGGATCGCCGTGGTGGTCACGTTCTCGATCGGAGTGCTCTCCTTCAGCGTCTTCGTGCTGGCGAAGGTGTTCGGCTCCTCTCCCGAGGCGACCCCGACCGCGCCAGTCGTGTCCGCAACACCCACAGCCCGAACCCTCCCGAAGGCCCGAGCACTCCGGTACTCCGCCGCCCGCGTTCTGGCGGTCCGCGCGGTCGACTCGAACCCACGCCAACTGGTTCTCGTCGTCTCCACGCCGACTGGCTGTGCGCAGAAACTGCAGGCCGCTTCGATCAAGGAGGGGCCGGGGGCGATCGCAGTACGGGTGACTCAGCAGACGTACCGCACCGGGTGTCCGTGGCAGCGGGAACAGATCCTCACCACCGCCACGACGCCGATCGCCAACCGCACGTTGATCGTCAACGGCACTCTCTGGACCAGCACCGTCACCGGCGGCTACGAACTGGCCCTCAGCGAATCACGGGCGCCACGCAACTCGACGGCAGGTCGAACCACCTCAGGTGGTCGAACTCCTCGTTGATGCTGGCCTCGGCTTCGGTGTCCGCGTGGTGGCACGCTGACAGCAGTTCCCGGGCCTCCACCAGATAGCCCTCGAGGGCGGACTCGGGCGCCTTGTCGTGGTGCCTGGGGTACCGGAGCTTCCCGTCCCGGTCGTAGCCGACCTGCGACAGGCGCATCGGCGGCTCCACCGGACCCCGATGGTGCCGCCACAACCCGTTGGACGGGTCGAACCGGTAGTCCCCGAGCAGCCGCCAGCCCTCCTGGGCGACCAGCCGCACGGCCTCGACGACGTACGAGAAGACCGCCTCGGAGATGAAGTAGTTGAAGTTGACTCGTACCCAGCCGGGCTTGATCCCCTCACAACCGTGCTCGATCTCCTCGGCGAACTCGTGCGACCGCTCCAGGTCGATCCCGAGCAGGGTGTGCCCGTACGGGCCGGCACACGAACAGCCGCCGCGGGACTGGATGCCGAACAGGTCGTTCAGCAGCGCGACCACGAAGTTGTGGTGCAGGTACCGCCCGGACGGCGCCTTGATCACGAACGACACGATCGACAACCGCTCGGAGTCCAGGTTGCCGAGGATCTGGATGCCCGGCTCGTGCCGCCACGCCTCCACCGCGCGGCGCAGGTACGCGTCCTCGTGCGCCCGGATCACGTCGATCCCGACCGCCTGCTTGAGCTGGAAGACGAGGCCGGCCCGGATCGACTCGATGATCGCCGGGGTGCCGCCCTCCTCGCGATGGACCGGGTCGTCGAGGTAGCGGTGCTCGTCGGGGTTCACGTAGGCGACCGTGCCGCCGCCCGGTACGTCGGGGACCCGGTTGCGCAGCAGTTCCCGGCGAGCCACCAGTACGCCGGGTGTCCCCGGGCCGCCGATGAACTTGTGCGGGCTGAGGAAGATCGCGTCCTTGTAGGCGAGCGGGTCGGCGTCGCGTCCGCCGTACATGTCGATCTCCACGTACGGCGCGGCGGCGGCGCAGTCCCAGAAGGAGAGCGCGCCGTGCCGGTGCAAAAGGGCCGAGACCCGTTGGGTGTTGCTGACGATCCCGGTGACGTTGCTGGCCGCGGAGAACGAGCCGATCTTCAGCGGGCGGTCGGCGTACTTCGCCAACTCCTGCTCCAGCCGTGAGATGTCGATGTGGCCGTCCTCGTCCTGCCCGATCACCACCACGTCGGCGATCGACTCGCGCCACGGCAACTCGTTCGAGTGGTGCTCGTACGGGCCGATGAAGACGACCGGGCGCTGCGCCGGTGGGATCTGGTCGGTCAGGTGGTACTCGTCGTCCAGCTGGGCCGGGATCCGCAGGCCGAGCACACCGATCAGCTTGTCGATCGCGCCGGTCGCGCCGGAGCCGCAGAAGATCACCGCGGTCTCGTCGTCGCCGCCGACGCTGTCGTGGATGATCTTGCGGGCGTCCTCGCGCAGCCGGGTGGTCTGCAGGCCGGTGCCGCTGGACTCGGTGTGGGTGTTCGCGTACCGCGGCAGCACCTCCTCACGGATGAAGTCCTCCAGGAAGCTCAGGGCCCGCCCGGACGCGGTGTAGTCGGCGTACGTGACCCGGCGCGGGCCGTACGGACCCGGCATCACCTGGTCGTCGCCGATCACCGAGGCGCGGATCCGGCTGAGCAGCGGCGTGTCCGGCGGCATCAACTCACGGTCACCGACCTCGGTGCGGTCCCCCTGGATGGTCATGGCGTCAGGGTAAGGCGCGTTCGTGACTTTCGTCTCGTGTTCTGCGGAGCCCAGCCGGTTAGGGTCGGTCGCAGTCGAGGGTGAGGAGTTGGGGATGACGTTTTCCGCCGAGCTGTGGGACTCCGGCGCAGCGAAGGTCTACGACAAGATCGTCCGGCATCCGTTCATCACCGGGCTGACCGACGGCACGCTGGACCACGAGTCGTTCCGTTACTTCATCGTGCAGGACAGTCACTATCTGCGGTCGTACTCGCGCGCGCTGGCCCTGGTCTCCGCCCGCGCCACCGACGAGGACGCCGTCAGCATGTTCGCCCGGCACGCCGCGGACGCGATCGAGGTCGAACGCGAACTGCACACCTCGCTGCTGGGGTCGCTGGGACTCACCTCGGCCGATGTGGACGCGACCGGGTCCGGGCCGACCACCACGGCGTACATGTCATACCTGACCGCGGTCTGCGCCACCGGCACGTACGCCGAAGCCGTGGCGACCGTGCTGCCCTGTTACTGGATCTACCGCGACGTCGGGCGCGAACTGCTGAAGCACTCCTCGCCGGACCCGGTGTACGCCGAATGGATCGCCGCGTACGGCTCCGAGGAGTTCGACGCGGTCGTAGAGTCGGTACTGGCGGTGACGGACCGGCTCGGCGCCGAGGTGGGACCAGGTGAGCGGGAGCGGTGCCACCGGCACTTCGCCGCCACCTCGCGGTACGAGTGGATGTTCTGGGACGCGGCGTACCACCGACTCGATTGGCCGGTCTGACATGGTTGCTGGCAGCAAGGACTTCTACGACGTCGTGGTCGTCGGCGGCGGGCACAACGGCCTGGTCGCCGCGGCGTACCTGGCCGGCGCGGGTCTGAGCACGCTGGTCCTGGAGCAGCAGTCGCACACCGGTGGCGCCGCGGTGAGCCAGCAGGTGTTCCCCGGCGTGGACGCGCGGCTGTCGCGGTACTCGTACTTGGTGAGCTTGCTGCCCGACAAGATCGTGGCCGACCTGGGTCTGTCGCTGGAGCTTCGCTCGCGGTCCGTCGCGTCGTACACGCCGGTGCGTCGGGATGGGCGTGACCTGGGGCTGCTTGTCGAGCGCCCTGAGGGTGTGGCGACCCGCGCCTCCTTTGCGGCGCTGACCGGGAGCGATTCGGAGTACGAGGCTTGGAATGCTTTCTACGGGTCCGTCGCCGAACTGGCCGGCGTGGTCGCGCCCACGCTGCTGGAGCCCCTGACCTCGGCCGCATCCCTGCGCAAGCAGGTGGATCCAGCGTTGTGGGAGTCCTTGGTGGAACGGCCCTTCGGGGAAGTCGTCGAGCAACGGTTCGCCGACGACACCGTACGCGGCGTGGTGGCGACCGACTCCGTGATCGGCACCTTCGCCGGGCTGCACGACGAGTCGCTGATCCAGAACCGGTGCTTCCTCTACCACCTGATCGGCAACGGCACCGGCGAGTGGCGCGTACCGGTCGGCGGGATGGGCGCGGTCACCGACGCACTGGCCACCGCTGCTCGGCGAGCGGGCGCCTCACTCGTCGTCGACGCCGCGGTGACGTCCGTGCAAGCCGACGGCAAGCGAGCGGCGGTGACCTGGCTCGGCGGTGACGGCGAGCGATCGGTCGACTGCTCGTACGTGCTCGCCAATGTCGCACCGACGACACTCGCTCAACTGCGCGGACTGCCCGCCGTCGACAAGCCCGAGGGCTCGCAACTCAAGATCAACCTGCTGCTGTCGCGACTCCCCCGGCTGAAGTCGGGCGACGACCCTCGGCGGGCGTTCGCGGGTACGTTCCACATCGACGAGGACTACAGCCAGTTGGAGACGGCGTACCGGTCGGCCGCTGGTGGCACACTGCCGACGACGCCGCCGTCCGAGGTCTACTGCCACTCCCTCACCGACCCGTCGATCCTCAGCCCGTCGCTGGTTGCCTCGGGCCACCAGACCCTGACCGTCTTCGGCGTCCACTTCCCCACCCGCTTGTTTGCCAACGACAACGAAGCGGCCCGGTCCGAGTCGGTCCGTCGAGTCCTGGCCGGCCTGGAGTCCTACCTCGACGAACCCCTCGACCCCTGCATCGCCCGCGACCCGGACGGCAACCTCTGCCTGGAGGCCAAGACCCCCCTCGACATCGAGGAATCCGTCGGCATGCCCGGCGGCCACATCTTCCACGGCGACCTCCAGTGGCCCTGGGCCGACGACGACTCCCAGGTCGGCCGCTGGGGCGTCGAGACCGACGTCGCGAACCTCCTGATCTGCGGCTCCGGCGCCCTCCGCGGCGGCGCCGTCAGCGGCATCCCCGGCCACAACGCGGCCCACGCAGTACTGGACCTGCGCCCCTGAAGAACCGATTTCGTATCTACCCAAATCCCCTGCTACGATCCTCTTCGTTCGAACGCACCACAACAGAACATGCGCCGCTAGCTCAATTGGCAGAGCAGCTGACTCTTAATCAGCGGGTTCGGGGTTCGAGTCCCTGGCGGCGCACAAAACCGCAGGTCAGAGGCGGGTTCCGGCTCTGAAGACCCGTCCTTGGTACACATTACGGGACGGGTTTTCGCGTCAGAGGTCATCGGCGATCATCTCCAGCGCGTCGGCGGCGGCCGGGTTCTTGGCCTTCCGCCCCATGTAGGCATCCTGGGTCAGCGACGGTCGGGCGTGTCCGAGCTGGTCGGCGATCTGCCGAGCGGTTTGGCCGGCGTCGTCCAAAATGGTCGCGGTCGTTTTCCGGAATGCGTGCGATGTGATCCATGCCATAGCGTCTGCCGCGATCGGCACCGATGCCTCAGTCGCGAGTTCAGTGACCTCCGTCCGGCGTGAAGCCGGAGCACCGTAGATCTCCAGGATCTTCTCGACCTCTTCGATCTCAACGCGCACCCGACCGTTCTCCATGAGGCTGACCCGATTCTTCGCGCATCCAATGGAGACCGCGGCTTGCTTCTGAGTCAGGCGTGCCGCCTGACGGCACTCCTTGAGCATGTGGCCCAGATTGCGGCGGAGCTCCGACCCGACCGGCGAACGGGCTTCGCGGAAGGAACGACGTGTGTTCGATGGGTCACGGAACCCACCGGCACTGTCCGGGAAGACTGGATCGGTGAGGCGGACACCCCGGACGAAGCGAGCGCGCAGCATCGCTACACACCACGACGGGACCCCGAGCACCCGCTCCCCCGCACGAGACTTGGTCTTCGTTCGGAGCAGTCCCTCACCCTTGGGCCGGACGATCTGGTGCGTGATGGCAACCTCACCAGTGAAGAAGTTGACCTCCTCCCAGATCACGCCGAGTGCTTCGCCGATCCGGACGCCGGTGCCCAGCATGAAGACGGTGAGGTCGAAGAGGTCGGCTTCGATCGCCTTCGGGTCAGTGCTGAGCATCTCGAACCACATCCGCCTCTCTTCGGCTTCCAGTGCTCGGGGGTTGCGCTTCTTGTCGCCGCCCTCGATTCGCCCGATCTCCCGGACCGGATTGGTCTCCATCGCCCCATGCAGGACAGCCAGTTGACAGACCCCCGAGATCACGGATCGGCTTGTCTTAGCTGTGGGCACACCAACCTTCTTCTTGATCTTCTTGATCACCTTGTCCACGAGCGGAACGGAAAATTCTCCGAACCGAACCTCCTTCAGTGCAGGCAGTACGTGGTTGCGAAGTGTCCGCTCGTACGTGTCGCGTGTGCCGGTGGAACAGGTGCCGTCAGCAACCTTCTCCAGTAGTTCGGCGTACCAAAGTTCAGCACCGACCGAGAAGCGATCCAGTGAGGTGACGCTTCCGCCGCCACGTGCCCTGACCCGCTCGCGGAGCCTGTCCTTCAGGTTGGACTCGGCTTCGGTCCTGGTTCGTCCGTACGCGGGCACGGGGCGTGTGATCCCGTCAAAGTCACGGAAGTTCGCGACCGCACGGTACCGGTCCGGCTTGCCCTTCTTGTCTTTGTGGAACACGTAGGTACGGATGGTGCCCCAGGTCCCGAGGGGCAATGGCTTGCGTCCCATGATCAGCGCTCCCCTAAGACGCCAACCGGCGCGACTGCACCCAGGCGACTACCTCGTCCGGGTCGTATCGGAGGTGCTTACCGATGCGTACCGCACCAGGCCCCACCTTCTTCAGGCGCCACCCGTAGAGCGTCTTCACCGGAACGCCCAGATACTCGGACACGTCTTCGATGGTCCACAGAGGCTTCACATTCAGCGTCATGAATCGATCCCTTCTTTTGACGGTTACGTGTCAGTCGTTGTTGTGCTCGGCAAACAGTTCCCTGACGAGGCGTCGGTGTTCGCGGGCCTTGGCAGCGGCGGTGTTGGCAAGGAGCGCGTCGCCGATGGTTCGCCAACCGGTGTTGGCGTAGGTGAAGTTGCCGACGATGAGGGTGGTTTCGGTGTCGCCAGTGTGTTCGGCGGTCCGGTGGCGTTCGCGTCGCCAATTGGCGCGTGCCTCGCGGAGGGCTTTGAGGGTGGTGGAGTACTGGCGTGACTTGGTGGAGAAGTGGCCGCCGAAGCCGAGCATGTGAGCCCACTTCTGGAGTCGCCGGTAGGAGAGGCGTCCGGAGTTCTTGGCGGCCTCTTCGGGGTCGAGGTCGGAGCCGGGTCGTCCGAGTCGCCAGCAGGCGTCGACCAATCGGCCGGCGTGGGTGTGCGTGGTGGCGTAGCGGCGGACGGTCGCGTTGGTGAGCCGGGTCGATGAGTGCCCGGTGGCCTCTGCCGCCTTGGTGGAGTATTTGGCCAGGTATCCGGCGACGGCGGTTTCGGTGATGACGCCGTCGAGGGTTTGCCGGACGGGCCGTAGGTCGAGTTGCTGGCCCCACTCGATCAGCCAACCGTTGGGCTGGTCGGGGTGGGGCAGGGACCGGAACCGGGTGGTTTCGACGGCGCGGCGGATCGCGGCGGCGAGCAGGGCGAAGTCCGCGCTGAGGTGCGGGACGGCGACTTGGTGGGGCTCGAGGGGATCGACGCCGTCGAGCCGCATGAGGGCGTGGAAGTGGGCGACGCCTCTGGCCTGCATTTCGGCGACCTTGCCGTAGGACAGCTTGACCGAGACGCCGTGCGCTTTGGCCCAGGCGCGGAGGGTGTCCTTGGCGCGTTCCATGGTGCGTCGCCACAGTTCGCCGGACAGGGCGTTCCAGACGACCTGGTGGTCGTGGTCGTAGCAGTCCAGGCACAGCGGTGTGCCGAGGACCTTTTCGCCGTCGTGGTGGGTTTGGTGGCAGCGCAGGTCGATGCCGTGCGGGCAGGGGTCGGGTTTGCGGCGGGGTCGGCAGGTCTGGTTGCGGAGTTGCCCGTCGCGGCCCCGGTGCTTGCGTGCGGAGTGGACCGGCCCGAAGGAGGGGGCGGTGAAGGTGACGAACGCGCACGGGTGCTGGGTGACGGTGGCGGGGATGCCTTTGCCGCCTCGGAGACCGGCGAGAACGAGTTGGTAGGTGTCACCTCGGTAGACCTCCGCACAGGACGGGCAGACGGCTGCACGGCGGTTCCCGCAGGCCTTGTAGATGACGCCGTCTGGCATATCGTCGGTGTGCCGGGTGGAGATGATTCGCCCGGTGCGCTCAGAGACCACGTGCGATTCGCCCCGGAGCTGGATGGGGCGGACGCAGCCGCCTGCGGAGGCGGTGTGTTCGAGCCAGCCGTCGTAGTCGGCGGTGGAGGCGGCGCGAGAGATGGCCTCTTCGAGCCCTGAGGCGGCGTTGTAGCGCTTGCCGGGGTCGAGGGTGGGGCGATGGGTCGGGATCACGATGAGCGGGTCTTGGAGGCCGCTTACGGCGTCGATGCTGGTGTCGGTGATCGTCATGTGCGGTCCTCCTCTCGCGGATCTGTTCCGGCGGCGGGTGGGGCGGGAAATCTTCCTGGCCGGCCAGCTGGTTTCACGGGTCCGGGTGGGGTGTGGGCGGGAAGATTTGCGGTTGACGGGTTACGTGTCAGAAGGGGGTGGTTGGGGCGGGTTCGAGTTCTGGGGTGCCGAAGAGGTGGTAGCCGCAGCCGATGCAGTAGCGTCCGACGATGCGGTACGGGTTGGGGTCGGTGGCGGGGTTGATCTGGACGATGAGGGCGTAGTCGTCGCCGGGTTCGAGGACGGTGGGGCACCAGTCGTGGCCGTCGAGGTGTTCGGTGGCGACCCAGTCGCACAGGAACTCGTGGTCGGCGACGGCGCGGTGTGCGGTGATGTTGGCGTAGGCGTTGATGTCGACGGCGGTGTCGGTGTTGGTCATGGCTGGTGCTCCGTTCGGTGGTTGGGGCTGTTCGGTGTTCGCCCTCGTCTCCGGGACCTTGTGGATTCCGGGGACGGGAGCCAGCATCGAACCGGTGTTACTCGTCGGGTTCGAAGGTGGAGTCACAGACGCCACAGGTGATTTCCCCGAGTTCGAGGACTGCTTTGGCGACGCGGATGCGGCGTGGGCAACTGCACGCGCACGCGATGGCGTTGTTGTTGTTCTTCTTGGCCGGTCCGCCGGTCATTTCGGGGTGGCGGTAGGCGATGAGCGCGTTCTTCAGTTCGGCGATGGCGCCCTTGTAAGTGGTCGCGGTTTCCTTGCGCAGGGTGCAAGGCGACCAGCCGATCTTGGGATCTTTGGTGGCGTCGAGTCCGAGCTCTCCGGCGAGGGCTGCGAACTTCTGGTTGTGCCACCGGCCTTGCCTGCTGGTGTCCTTGATGTCTCGGACATCAGCGAGGGCGTGTGCTGCTTCGTGCAGCAGGGTGGTGAAGACCTCTTCGACGGGGCGTTTGAGTCCTTCGCCGGAAATGAGGACTTCGGCCAGGCGTTGTTCGCCGTGTTGCCACCGGGTCGGTGCGAAGTGCCCGTACTTGGCGTGTTTGGTGGCGGTGCCGGAGCCGACGATGATGACGACGGCGGGGACTTCGGTGTGGTTGGCGCGGATCGCTGCCCAGGAGGTTTCGAGGGCGGAGACGAGTTCCGCGGTGGTGTACTCGGTTTGACGCTTACGTGTCATCCGGGCCATGGGCGACCCAGTGCGGGTCGTCGTGGTGGCGGGCTTCTTCTTCGCCCGCTTGATCGTGACCTGAACGGCGGGGTGGCTGCCGCCGGTGCTGAGTTCCTTGAGTTTGTTGCGGACGGCAATGAGTGAGGCGTAGCCGGTGGCTCTGCCGCCTTCGGTGGCCCGGATGTGGTCCATGCGGTTCTGGACCGAACCGAGCGCGGCGGTGGGTGCGCCGTTGTAGACAGCGGTGGTCTTGGACACGGTCCAGCCGGTGATGCCGGACAGTGCGGTGGTGTTGTGGTTGGTCAGACCGGTGAGCTTGGTTGTGGTCGCGGGCTTGGCCGCGACCGGGACCGTCAGACTGTCGGTCGTCATCGGTTGCCTCCGATCCGGCGCAGTTCGCAGGAGTTGCGGAAGCACGCGGGCGACCAGTCGTAGCCGTCGCCGTGCTCGATGAGTTCGGGTACGTCGATCCGGATGTGCCATTCGTCGGGTCCGCATTGACCGAGGACGGTTCCCGGTAGCCAGGGCCACTCGTCGTAGGGCGGGATCGGGTCGTCGGTCAGGGGGTACGGTGTCCGGACGGTGGAGTCCTCGGGGTAGCGCCCGTCGTTGGTTGCGTAGAGGCTCATGGCTGGTCCTCCGTCCAGTCGGTGGGGATGTAGACCTGGTCTTGGGTCCAGGTGTCGGTTTGGGTGGCGTGCTGGATTTGGTGGTCTTCGAGGAGTGCGCGGGCTTCGTAGAGTGCGTCGATGAGGTGGCTGATCGCGGTGACGGAGCCGGTGACGAGTTCGATTTCGATCGGGGCGTTGCCGAGGTCGATGACGACTTGGGGGGTTTGGCCGTTGCAGGCGAGGTTGATGCCGGCCACTGAGTGGTCGGTGAAGTCGTAGCCGACGATGATGCGGTCTTCGCGTTCGCCGCCGGATGCGTCGTAGTAGGTCATGACGCCTCCTTGAGGACGTAAGCCTGTTGCCAGGAGCCGTTGTGGGCTTGGCCGTTGCGGAGTGCGGACCAGCACACGCCGCAGCGGTGGGGTTGGGTGGGTGAGTAGGTGAAGGCTCCGCAGTCGTGGAGCCAGCCGGTGTTCCCGTGGGTGTCGCGGACGCTGTTGAAGGCGTCGGCGGGGACGGGTTTGACGGTGATCATGCGGCCCTCCGGAGGTGTGCTGCGCGGCGGACGATCTGGTTGACGTGGTGGTCTTCGAGAAGCGCTGTCTTGAGGCGGCGCGGGAATCCGCCTTCGGCGCGGAGCAGTCCGACGCCAAGGGCTTCGGGTTCGATGTCCACGGCGGTGTGGCCTTGGGAGGCCCAGCCGGTGCCGAGGATGATGTCGCTGGACGAGTCGGTGGCGCAGCGGAATGCGAGCCGGTAGCCGAACAGGTCCCGCAGTGAGGTCGGGACGATGTCAGCGCTGGGGCGCTGGGTGGATGCGATCGTGATGATGCCCGCAGCGCGGCCACGGGCGACGATGTCCCGCACGAGGGTGCGGAATTCTTCTTGCTGGTCTTTGGTGCCGACGGTGACGGTGAAGTAGGCCAGCTCATCGATGCACAGGAGCTTGGCACGGAAGCCGTCGCCGGGGACGATCTTCTTGCGGCCCGTACGGGCCAGGTGCAGATAGCGTTCGTCCAGGTCGGTTTGGAGGCCCCGCAGGACCCGGAGGGCCTTGGTCATGTCGTTGCCGACGAACTCTTTCGCGACCGGTGCGTACGGCAGTAGTTCGACGATCTTGCCGTCGATCAGGATGAGGTCCACGTCGGTGCACAGTGCGGCGTGGGCGACGATGTTGCCTTGGGCTACGGACTTGCCCGCGCCGGGTTCTCCGCCGATGAGGATGTTGCGATACATCAATCCCACGCGGACGGCTCGGTCGCGTGCGTCCAGGCCGAGGTAGGCCGGGTCGTAGATGGACAGCGCACCCTTCGGTGCACGCAGAGCGGGGGTGGCCCCCGGCGTGCGCCGGGGGAACACCGATTTCGGGTTGAAGCTAGACATAGTCGGACACGTCTTCTCCGTTGGCGCCCAAGATCACCGTGGTGTTGTCGTTCACGGCTGCGGTGGTCTTGGTCTTGGATGTTCGGGTGCGCGTCTCACCACTGCCGCTTTTGGCCGGCCTTTCGTTCTGCGTGGTGGACTCGCCGGGGGCGCTGTCGGCGTTGTCCGGCATGAGGAACGCGAGGACAGCGTCGTCGGCGACTGCCGCTTCGGGCATGCCGCTGGTGTCGTGCAGCAGGGGCGAGTCGATGGTCTTGCTCGCCAGGGGGTCGCGGCGGTCGATGTCGATGCGCACGAGGGCGGCGTTGCGCTTGGACCGGGCGATGGTGGCTTTGCGTGCCCAGCACGCAGACGCCAGGGTTTCGGTTTGGTTGTCGAGCTTTTCGACCGACAGTCCGGGGCGCATCCACAGCCAGACGACCTGTCCTGTCTTGGTGGAGAAGCACCCGATGATGAACGGCAGGTTGCCGGAGTAGTTGAGCATCCTGGTTTCGACCAGGCAGGCCCTGACCCGGTGGCGGGTGATGACGCACCAGAACCGGTTCAGCGTGAACCGGCGTACCGGGGTGTCGGCGACGAGCCAGTACAAGGTGCCGAGGATGAACACGACCGCGACCCAAGTGGGGAGCGTGTCGGTGAAGAAGACCTGGATCGATGCCAGGTGCCAGTGCCAGACGTAGATGAGTCCGGCGAGGCAGGCCAGTTCCCAGCGCCAGCGCCACACGGTCAGCAGCAGGATGACCGGCCAGGTCTGGTTCGGTCGGGTGATGGTTTCGACTGCACCCGGTAGGACTTGCGTCGAGCGTCCAGCGCGACGGGATCGCCAGGACGACTTCGAGCGGGTAGATTTGGGCATGACAAGACCTCCCGATCAGGGGGTTGAGTCAGGAAAGACACGAAGCCGGGAAGAGTTCCTAGGCTGCTGCCCGACTTCGTGTCCGTGTTCCAGGGAGCGGCCCTTTCGAGGGCCGTTCTTGGTTTCTAGCGGTGGTTGATCGGCGTTGACACGTAGGTGTCAGCCGCGGTGGCTTCACTCGAAGCCGACTTCCAGACCGCGTACGCGTAGTCGCGTGCGGCGTACAGATCGAGGCGACGATCAGTGGCCTCGCGGTACAGGTCGAGCAGTTGCCAGAACGCCTTCGAGGCGTAAACGGCGGTGACATCGTTGCTGATCGCAACGACAGGTTCAGCCCGGTTCAGGCTGTCGGCAATGGCCTGGTCCAAGAAGCCCAGCACCATCTCAATCTCAACGATCTCGTAGCCCTTGGCTACGTACTCGGACCGTGCTTGATTCGCTGTGACGGTTCGGTCATCCATCGGTTGCGACATGACTACCCCTCAGCTTGAGCAGTTGCACGAATCACGGGACGAGTGGAGATCAGGACTTCGCAGAACCCGTCGCGGCGTTGAGGGTCTTGGCCCGGTACGCGACACCGTTCCGCCCATTGGTGGCCCACGGCATGGCCTCCAGCTCGACCGGTACGACGACAGCGCCGACGTTGACCTTCGGCATGGCATTGCCCGCCAGAGTCACGTTGATCACCTCGCCGCCCGTCTCGTCGAGCGCCATCACCTGAACCTGCCAGAGCAGCTCGTTGGTGTTCCGGTCAGCCTTCTGCCGGCCGTTCTGGTCCTTCTTCTCCTCCACACCCTTGGTGACCGTGAACGTCTTGCCCGTGGTGTCGATGGTCAGCTTCATGAGGAACCTTCCTTGTCAGTCATCTTATCCTCAGGTCCTATAGAGGACTGGCTATGTGACAACGACCATAGGCTCCCGTACTGTAGAAGTCAACACCTCTATAGGAGTTCATCTAAATGACATCAGGGATGGCCGCTGGACGCGGCCCGAAGTACCACCGCATCGCCGATGCGCTGCGTGCCGAAATTCAGAACGGCAAGCTGCAGCCTGGCGATCAACTGCCCGCGGAGACGACTCTGACCAACCGTTTCAACGTCGCCCTCCCCACACTCCGCCAAGCCATCGGCGTCCTCCGTGCCGAAGGCCTCATCGAGTCTCGTCATGGCATCGGAACGTTCGTCAAGGACGGTCGACGGCGACAGCGTCGGTCGCGAAACCGATATGGGCGCGCTCGTGGCGACAAGAAGCTCCTGTCATCCGATTTCGAGCATCGGATCATCTTCGCGGGGCGGCAGCAGGTGCCGCAGCACATCGCCGAGGCGATGAACGTCGCTCCCGGAACCGAGGTCGTCGTACGGCGCCGGAATCTGTACGACAAGACTGATGGTCGCCTGGAGGAGATCGGTGCGAGCTACATCCCGGTGGAGATCGCCGGGGGCACCTACCTCGAGGAGCCGACCGTCGTACCGAAGGCATTGTTCCTCTGCGTCGAAGACCTCAGCGGCAAGCTGTACGCCCAAGCTCGCGACTCATGGGTATCCCGACTGCCAACGGCTGACGAGAGCGACATCCTCAACCTCCCTCCAGGCATGCCCGTCCTCCATGTCGTTCACACGGCCCGCAGCGTGGACGGTGATGTCCTCGAAGTATCCGAGTCGGTTTGGCCGGCCGATCGCGTAATGCTCATCGACGAGTACGAGATCACCGCTCAAGCCGAACAGCCAGACGCGCAGTCGGAAATCTAGGAGGACCAGTGAGAGACAAGCCAGAGTGGATGTGGCGCCACGCAACCGAACTCCGAAACCACTGGTGGTGGCGCCCAGGCTGGCAGACCGGGACGCGTTTCTACGCTTTCCACCTCGCCGTCGGATCTTGCGAGGATCTCGCTGGTCTAGTTGCGCAATACCAGGACGCGGTTCAAGGCATCGCCGGTTTCGATCCGATCCCCCGCGAGTGGCTCCACATAACGATGCAAGGGCTTGCGTTTGTGGACGACATCTCCGCCGAAGACCTTGCGTCGGTGGTAAAGACAACGCGCGCGGCACTACGCGAAGTTGAACCGTTCACTCTCATCTTCAGTCGTCCTCTCATCCGACCGGAAGCACTCGTGCTCGTGCCGGAGGACGTGCAACCCCTCAATGACCTTCGAGACATCGTCAGGTCGGCGGTCGGGAAGGCTCTGGGGCAGGGAGTCATCGACTTGGGCACCACGGACTTCCAACCACACGTGAGCTTCGCGTACGTGAATGCCGATCAGCCGGCCGCCGAGGCGCTCACAGCGCTTGAAGGTGTCGAGAGCACAGCCACAAGCTTTCACGTCGATGAAGTGCCGTTGATCGAGATGCACCGCGATAACCGAATGTACGAATGGCGAAAGGTCGAGTCATTCCGCCTAGCCGAATCCCGTTAGGCGACTCGGACGCTCATTGAGATACCTCAGCCGGTCGATGATTCCTGCGAGATTGTCAGCCTAAAGAGTAGTCCAGCCATGATGCGGACGGTGTCTACGTAGTTCTTTGCTCCAGCCGAACTCAGGGAACCGCTGCTGTAGTTCATGTCCGACAACGATTTTACGATCTCCAATCCATCCCCTGGAAAGTCAATCTTTGCAAGGCGCACCAGCGTTGAATCTAACCCCCGGCTCTTTAGCCTAGACGTTGCGTCATACACCATGCCATGGAATGCCTTCCAGGCTTGATCGCACGCCTCTCCAGGATCAACAGGAACCAGGCGCTCGGCAACCTCAAGGGCTTCTTCGTAGGCAGGTGGCAGCGTTGCATCGAGCCGCTGATATTCAGCGAGCTCACGGAGAACCCCGACTTCGCTATCCCGATCGACAGACGCATGCCACGGATCGAGTTGCTCGCTCCTGGAGGAGAACTCAATCGGCTCGGGATTGACGTAGGTCTGACCGCCGTTACCGTCATCCTGTTCGTCGTCCGTGTCAGCCGCAGTCGACGCTTTGGCAGCGAGCCGATCGAGGGTTTCCGTTTCGACATCGGTCGCCTTCGTTGCGATCGCTTGTGCCTCGGTATCCAGGCTGCCGATCGGAGTGACGACCTTCGTCACTCGCGCCAGAAGCGCTCGAAGTTCCCGGCGGAGAATCACGACGACCACTACTAGAACTGCGGGCCACGCGATGTCGCCGAGGAAGCCAGTTATCAAATTTGCCCAAGTCACCCGGCTGTTGTACAGGACACCACTCACATATGACCAGCCCTGCCGTGGCCCACCATCGTCTGACAAGTTTCTCTACGTCTTCAAGACGGGCCCCTGCAGGGCCCGAAGGCGCGCCGCCACCGGAGGGCGGGCCGCCTGCCCTCCACTCCGCTTCGCTGCGTTCCAGGCGCGGCCCTTGGCTTGGCGCGCACGTGCCAACAGGGTGCCGGGTCGAAGACAGCAGACTCGCCATCAACGATCGACACCCTGTCGATTTGGTACTCGCTGAATCGGCCGGCCACCCGCCGCCCTCGGTGCCGCATGCTCCCGTCCGCCGGTGGTCTCCAGCATCGCCCCGCTAGCAATCATGGAAGGGACGGCCCGGCCCGGCACGCGTCAAGGGCGCCTACGGCGTCCCTCCGGGATCTCCGACCCTTGACCCGCACCGCACCGAACCTAAGGTCGGCAGCTATCGGGGCGATGCAGGAGGACTGCCCACTGGTCACAAACCTGCGCAGCTCTACATGAAGTCCCGGTTACGCTCCAGCCTGTCCGCAACCTGATCGAGTTGCGTTGGCAACTCACGCAATTTGGCTAGCTTATCTGCTGCACTTTTAAGCTCATAGGCAGTCTCCTGAAGATGCCGGAGCTTTGTCGCGGCATTCCCGAGTGTCGTCACAGTATCCGCGTCAGGATACTTGCTAACGAAATTTACTGCGGCGATGTCGTTTATGAAAGGGCGTAGCATTTTGGCGACATCACGATCCACGCTCTCAAGCTTAGAAACCGCCGACTCAACCCTCTCATGCAAGGACTCGAAAGCCTCAGTCATGAGTTCTTGCAGGCGTTGCTCGGTCAAGCCACGAAGCGCCTGAAGGTCGGCATAGCCCGAGCGCTCGCGTGCAGCCTTCCACTCCACAAGGAGAGGAATGGGGAAGTCGGCGGGCCGGAGCTTGTCTACCACGGTGTGGTGCGGACGACATAACAGTACAAGATTGTCCATACGATTTAGTTCGTCCTCAGACATGCCTGAGACAGCGCGCGGACCCTTAGAGTTTAATGCGCGAATGTGAGCGACATCAAAGTTGTTTACTGGAACACCCTTAACGAAACGAACCAAAGGTTCCGGGCATTCAGGAAAGTAGCACATCCCCTTGGCAACCATCATCAAGCCGTTGACGACTCCCGCGCTATACTTGCGAGAATTTGTCACTAATTGCCCCCTATTGTCATTGACCATTGAGCCTAGTACTACAGCCGGAGTTCGTGATGTTCGGTTGAGTCGGTGATTTGGCGGTCTGGGT
>NZ_BAAAOS010000049.1:0-94346 GCF_039530625.1 Kribbella sancticallisti
CGTGCCCAGACCGGCCATCCACAGACCCATGATCCACAGGTCACCGCCGACACCCGGCGAACGCTCCGCGTCGGACAGTGGCGTATAGGCCGTCCAGCCGAAATCGGCCGCGCCACCTGGGGTCAGGAACCCGCCTGACGCGATCAGGCCGCCGAACAGGAACAGCCAATAGCTGAACATGTTGAGCCGCGGGAACGCCACGTCGGGCGCGCCGATCTGCACCGGCATGATCACGTTCGCGAAGCCGACGAACAGCGGCGTCGCGAACAGCAGCAGCATGATCGTGCCGTGCATGGTGAACAGCTGGTTGTAGACCTCTTCGTTCACGATCTGCAGCCCCGGCTGGGCCAACTCCGCCCGGATCAGCAGCGCCATCACGCCGCCGAACAGGAAGAACGCGAACGAGGTGATCAGGTACAGATGTCCGATCACCTTGTGGTCGGTGGTGGTGAGCAGCCGGACCGCGACCCGCCCCAGGCTGCGGCGCTGGACCACCGCCCCGCCGACAGTTGCCTCCCGGCGATGCTGAATGACGTCTACCATCACCCCTCCTCGACCGCACCCGCACTACCCTCAGGAATACCAGGAATCAGGGCAGCGGTCTGCCCCCAGTGACCCCGATCCGCTCGCCGGTGATGTAACTCGACTCCTGCGAGGCGAGGAAGACGTACGCCGGCGCCAGTTCCGCGGGCTGGCCGGCCCGGCCGAGCGGGGTGTCCGCACCGAACTGGTCGCCCTTCTCGGCCGGCATGGTCGCGGGAATCAGCGGAGTCCAGATCGGGCCGGGCGCCACCGCGTTGACGCGGATCCCCCGCGGTGCCAGTTCCTGGGCCAGGCCCTTGGTGAAGTTGATGATGGCCGCCTTCGTACTGGCGTAGTCGAGCAGGTTCGGCGACGGCTCGTAGGCCTGGATCGAGGATGTGTTGATGATGGCGGATCCCGGCCCCAGGTGCGGCAGCGCGGCCTTGCAGAGCCAGAACATCGCGTAGACGTTGGTCTTGTAGACCCGGTCGAACTGCTCCGTGGTGATCTCGGCGATGCCTTCCTGGGACATCTGGTACGCGGCGTTGTTCACCAGGATGTCCAGCCCGCCGAGCTCTTCCACCGCCCGGGCGACGACGGCCTGACAGGCTGCCTCCTCGCGCAGATCGACCTCTTCGATCACGCAGCGACGGCCGGCGGACTCGACGAGTTGCTGGGTCTCCTGCGCGTCGGCCTTCTCCGGGCCGAGGTAGGTGATGAGCACATCAGCCCCCTCGCGCGCATAGGCCAGCGCCACCGCCCGCCCGATCCCGGAGTCGCCGCCGGTGATGAGGGCCTTCTTGCCGGTGAGCTTGTCCGACCCGCGGTAGCTCTCCTCGCCGTGGTCCGGCTGGTGCCGCATGGCGTCGGTGGTTCCCGGGTGCTCGATCTGCTCCTTGCCCTGCTTCTCCGGTCCTGCGAACTGCCGCGTCGGATCGGTCTGCGCATGCTGGTCGGCCATCGTCGCCTCCTGTCGGTTCGCTGTGAGCCCCGGGTACCCCGGTGGAGCGGCGATCAACATCCCCTGACGAAACTGAAGCTGTTTCCGACTTCGCGACTCTCAGCGATCGAGTTATGACGGAGGGGTTGAGACTCGCGACTTACCCGGTTAGGTTGTCCGGAGTCTTATTTCAGGTCTTGAACTAAGCGGGAGGGACGCGAGGGCCTAGGCACGCCACGGCGCTGGGGAGTCGGAGGTGCGATGGGTACGACGGTGGGAACGGCTCCGGCCGGGACGGATTTCCCGTGGTACTGGCCCCTCGGAGCGATCACCGGTGGCCTGGCGGGCGGCGTACTGGGTGAGCGGTTCGGGACGTGCACGGGGCTCGTCCTCGTGCTCGCGACGGGAGGGGTGATCGCCGGAGCCAGCGTGCTGTCAGTCGGGAGATCAACGCCAGCCTGAGGGAGGTCGGATGCGTCCAGTCACGACGCGAACGCTGAACACCAAGGAATTCGCCGACATCAAACACACCGTGTCGATTCGGTCCAAGGCGCGCAAGAACCTGCTGCTCGACCCGAGCTACGCCGCGCCGCTGCCGCAGGAGGTCAGTCTCCAGCTGACCTACCGCTGCAACCTGCGCTGCACCCACTGCTACCAGTGGAACGAGCAGGGCTTCTTCCGCGACTTCAGCGCCCAGAAGCAGAAGACCGAACTGGACCTCGAGGTCGTCGAGGACGTACTGCGTACGACGGCGCCGGTCCGCTCGAAGCTGTTCCTCTGGGGCGGCGAACCGTTGATGCACACCAGGTTCGACCGAGTCGCGGAGTTGCTGGAGAAGTACCCGCGCACCGTCAACATGTGCACGAACGGCCTGCTCTTCAAGCGCAAGCTCGACGACCTGCTGCGAATCGGCGAGAACCTCAACCTGCTGGTCAGCCTGGACGGGCTCGGCGAGGACCACGAGGCGCTGCGCGGCCGCGGCACCTTCCAGCGCACGATGGAGAACATCCAGCTGATGCTGGACCTGAAGCGCAAGGGCGAGTGGGACGGCGAGCTCTCGCTGTCCTGCATGGTCAGCCACGTCACCGTACACAAGATGTACGAGTTCATGGAGTGGGCCGAGGAACTCGGCGTGAACACGGTCTACTTCCAGTTCCCGTGGTACATCAGCCCCGAGGTCGCTGCCGCGATGGACCGGCTGTACGAGCAGTCCTTCGCCTGGCTGCAGCCGCACACCGGCACCAGGCGGCCGACCTGGCACTCCTACACCTACCGGCTGCCCGAGGAACTGCTGCCGGATCTGCGTGACTCGATGGCCCGGCTGGCGTCGCGCGCCTGGAACGTGCGGCTGCGCTACCAGCCGCAACTGGAGGACGACGAGGTGACCGACTTCATCCTCGGTACGTCGCGGCCGGCCCAGCACCGGAGCAAGTGCCTCGCGGTGTCGAACCGGATGGAGGTGCACGCCGACGGCGCGGTCAGCTCGTGCAAGTTCTTCCCGGAGTTCGTCGTCGGCAATCTCTACAACCAACCGGTTGGTGAGTTGTGGCAGAGCCAGTCGTTCCGCGAGGTCCGCCGGATCATGTCCGAGAACGGGATGATGCCGGTCTGCTCGAAGTGCATTCTCCTTTACCTGAACGGAGTGTGAGCCTTTCATGGAGATCGAGGACAGGGTCAAGCGCGTGCTCGCGAAGGTGCTGGACAACGGCATCAGCGCGGAGGAAATCGGGTCGGAGGCGGATCTGGTCGAGCAGTACGGGCTGGACTCACTGCAGACGATCACGTTCCTGCTGGCGATCGAGGACGAGTTCGATCTGGAGCTGGACTATCCGCAGCTGCAGTTGGATGATCTCCGCTCGGTCCGTCAGTTCAGTACGTTCGTAGCCCGCCTGGCCGCACCCGTGCAATGAGGACTGTTCGGTTGGGGACGTTCGATGCGGAGGCTTGGTGGCGGCCGCGTGAGTTGGCGGCGCTGCCGGCGATCGGCGGCGGGAGCGATCCCGCCGTCGACGCGATGGACGAGCTACTGGCCGGCTTCTGCGAGCCTGGTGATCTGCTGATCACGAGGCGCCCGATGGCCGCCGCCGTCCGCGAGGGGCTCGGCTTCACCTTCGACCATCTGGCTGTCGGTGATCCTGGGCCCGGGCCGGTGGAGCGGCATGTGTTGGGGAGCCGCAGGATCATGGCGGAGATCCGCGGCGCGAGCATCAAACCGTACGCAGTGCTGCCGGAGACCTGGACGTTGGCAGAGCAGTTGCTGCCGGCACCGGAGGTTGTTGCCGAGGTCAACTCCAAGTCCTGGTCCAACGACCTGGTCCGCAGACTCGGGCTTCCCGGCGCCGGGCGGGTCGTCCGGAGTACGGATGAGCTTGTCGAGGCCGTCACCGCGCTCGGCTTCCGCGCCGTGGTGAAGGACCCGTACGGCGTATCGGGGCGCGCACTCCTCGACGTCCCCTCCCCCGGCGTCCTCAAAGCAATCGAGCGAGTACTACGCCGGCAGGTCGACCAAGGCCTGCGAGTCGAGCTCCTCGTGCAGCAGAAGTTCCGCAAGCAGCACGACTTCTCCGGCCACCTCGAGATCGCCTTGGACGGCACCTGGGAGTTCCTCGGCATCCAGCAGATGACGAACCGCGGCTTCCGGCACTTCGGCTCCAGCCCGGCACCACCTTCCCTCATCGACCCGAACCAGTACGCCGAGACGCTCGCTCAGGTGGTCCCCGCCCTCACCAAAGCCGGGTACTCCGGACCAGTCGGCGTCGACTCCATGATCCTCGAGGACGGCACGTTGATCCCCATCCTCGAGATCAACGCCAGGCAGTCCCTAGGCCTGCTCGCGGTCCACCTTCACCGCCGAGCCACGCAGTACGGGCTGACCGGGCACCTCTGGCAGCTCGAGCTGAACGTCGCGCCGGGCAAGACCATCGACGACGTGTTCACCGCGTTCGGCGGGATCTTGCACCAGGGCGGCTCCACCCCGGGCATCGTCGTGCTGAACGGCAGCACGATCGCCGCACCCGGCGGACGCGTCTACGTCGCCATCTTCTGCCCAGCCGGCGAGATCCGTCGCTGGCGGCAACGCCTGCTGGCCGAGATCACCACGGCCGGCCTGACACCACGAGGGATGACCGATGCCGCTTGAGATCGGCTTGATCGGCGCGACCGGGATCGCCGCCCGAACAATGCTCCGCCCCGGCGTCCACGTTCGCGCGGTCGCGGCGAGCGATCCCGTCCGGGCCAAGGAATACGCCACCCAGCACGGGATCCCGGTGGTGCACGAGAACTACGCCGCTCTGCTGGCGGATCCTTCGATAAAAGCGGTCTACATCTCACTCCACAACTCGGCACATCACCGCTGGGCCGTCCGTGCCGCCGTCGCGGGCAAGCACGTGATCGTGGAGAAGCCGCTCTGCCTCACCGTTGAGGAGGTCGCCGAGCTCGAGTTCGCGGCGACAGACGTCCAGGTCTTCGAGGCGGTGGCGACGGCGCACGAGTGGCAGGACACCGTACGCGGGTACGTCGAGGAGCAGCCGTACGGGCGGTTGGAGTCGGTCGAGACGCGGATGACGTTCGCAGTACCGGCGTCTGGTGGGTATCGGGATCGGCCCGAGCTCGGCGGCGGGATCTTCTTCGATACCGCGAGTTACTGGCTGCAGGCAGTCCAGGCGACGGTCGGCCTGGACGTGGTGTCGGCCGAGGGAAGGTCGGACTTCGACGGTCCCGACCGCGTGGACCGCTCCTTCACCGCTTCGTTGCGCTGGGCAACAGCTGCCACGGCGACGCTGACCGCGGCGGTCGGCGAGCAGCACGTGTCCGATCACGTCTTCACCTTCCAGCAGGCCACGGTCAAGGTGCGCAGTTTCCTCCGGCCGGCGGCCGGCGCGGTACCGGTCAACCTGATCGTCACGCCTGCCGACGGTGAGCGGCAGGTGATCGGCTTCCCCCCGGTCGCGTACTACGACCGCCAGCTGGAGCGCATCATGAACAGCAGCACCGACGATCTCGCCGCCGCGGCGCCGCGGATCGCGCTCATGGCCGACATCTACCAGGACGCACGACGTCGCAAGGAGCAGGGATGAGCAACAAACGGCAGCTCGATCGTGCGGAGCTCGACGATCTCCTGAAGGAGTGCGGCGTCGATCCGGTCGACTCCGTCGAGGAGCTGACCGAGGGCACGTACAACACCGTCTACCGGCTCGGGAACGACCTCATCCTCAAGCTCTCCCCCGATCCCGACGCTCCGGTGCTGAGCCATGAGCACGACCTGATCCATACCGAGGCGGAGTTCTATCGCGCGGCGCTCGGCAAGGCCCCCGTTCCCGAGGTCGTGCACAGCGGCGACGACTACCTGCTGATGACGGCCCTGCCCGGTACGACGATGCAGAGCGCGGGGATCGCCGGCGCGGAGCGAGCTCGGCTGAGGCGCGAGCTCGGCGGGATCGTCGCGAGCCTGCACGAGATCACCGGCACCGGGTTCGGCTATCCCCAGAAGGGCTTGGTCGCGACCTGGAGCGACGCGTTCCTGTCGATGGTGGATGACGTGCTCGCCGATGCCGAGCGGTTCAGGGTGGAGCTGCCCCGGCCGGCCGCGCAGATCTGGAAACTCGTGCTCGACCGGGTGGACCTGCTGGACGCAGTACAGAGTCCGCGGTTGATCCACTTCGACCTGTGGGACGGCAACATCCTGGTGGAAGATGGGCGGATCACCGGGCTGGTCGACGGCGAACGTGCGTTCTGGGGCGACCCGGCGGCCGAGTTCGTCTCGCTGTCGCTCTTCAGCACTCTCGACGACGATCTGATGGCGGGCTACGGATCTGTAGTGGATGGCGAGAGGCTCACGCTCTATCGCATCTACCTATACCTGATCATGCTGGTCGAGGGGACGCCGCGCGGCTACGAGGGTCCGGAGCGCGAAGCGATGGTGAAGCTGATCCTGCGTCACCTCGTGAAGGAACTGGACTCGCTGTGATCGAGATCCTCACCTCTGGAGTCGCCCTGGGCGTCCACGTACCCGGCCTGCTCCTGGCCGACCGCCTCAGGGAACAAGGCGGTACTGCGAACGTCTCGGTGCTGGAGCGCCTCATGCCGGCCGAGACCCTGGCGACGACAGCCCGCTCCAAGCAGGCGTTCCACCGCGACTTTCGGGTCGCACTGGCCGGGCAGAAACTTGCTCGCAACGCTGCCGTCTCGACAGACGAACCAGCCGTCTGCCGACTTTTCCAGAGCTGGCAGGAGCGGGGTGTCAGCCGATTCGTGGTCTTCTCGGGCTTCTGGCTCTCGCTGGTCGAGCGCTACGTCACGCAGTACGGCGCTGTCCCGGTCGACGTGTGTCACGTGGACTCGGTGCAGTCGCCATCCTTCGACAAGGCGGGCACCACGTCGCTGCCGGTGCGGCACGTCTGGCTGGCGGACGCTGACAGGTTGCGGATTCCCTGCAGCATTCCGGTGTCGCGTGAGCCCGCAGTGCCGTGGAGTCGGCGGGACCAGCGGTTGCTCGTCCACGGCGGCGGCTGGGGCATGGGCACCTATCGTGAGCGCGCTGCCGAGCTGTCAGAGAGCGGGTTCTCGCTGGACGTGGTCGCGTATGAGGACCAGGATCTGGCGGGCGAGGGCGTCCGCTACTTCATGATCGATCCGTCGTGGCATCCGTGGCTCGACAACGGCTATCCGCCGTTCGGTGAGGTCTTGCCCGGCCGGACACCGGTCTATCACCAGCGCCGCGGCCACCACGGTTCGTTCGACCTGTGCCGGCAAGCGCTGGCGACGGTGAGCAAGCCGGGTGGTGGAACCCTGCTCGACTCCCTCTGGTCTGCAACGCCTGCTGTCCTGCTGGAGCCGTTCGGGGCGCATGAGCAGCGCAACGCGGACTTGTGGATCGAGTTGGGGTTCGGGATCTCCTTCGAGCAGTGGCAGCAGAAGGACTTCGCTGTAGAGGTGCTGGAGGAGCTTCATCAAGCTCTGCTCGCCGCTGAGGTCGCCGACTACTCCCAGGCGCTGCTGTGAGGCACCCGACCTCGCTGTGGCAGACCTTCGCTCTGGAGCTGGACGAAGGCAGGCCAGGCTTTACGAAGGGCCCGTGGTTCACCATGAACGCGGTGCTGTCGCTGGACGGTGAGCTGGATGCCGACGTGCTGGCTCGGACGTTCCACTCGCTGCAGCGGCGGCATGAGGCGCTGCGTACCGAGATCCTCGACGACCGGCTCCAGCTCGTCCACCCAGAGCCGCGCGCGGCACTTGAGGTGATCGACGAGGTGGCTACTCATGCACCTGTTGCTCTTGAGACGCCCGTCCGGTTGCGGCTGGCGGGGACCGAACTCGCGCTCCACTTGCATCACCTGGTGTCTGACCCGGTGACCTTGTGGGAGACGGTGAGCGAGCTGGCTGCCGGGTACACCGCTGCTCTGGCTGGGGAGTCGCTGCCGCCGGTTGAGGCGCAGTACTGGCAGTACTCGATGGCTGAAGCCGAGCAGGCCCGCCGGATTCGAGACAATGCCCACGACTGGTGGAAGAGCCGGGTGGGCGATGCGAAGGTCTGCCAACAGCCGGCGGGTTCACCTGGCTCTGCACTGGCCTTCCGCGAGGACCTGTTGACTGCGAGCGAGGTGGAGACCGTCGAGCGGCTGACCAGGCAGCATCGCGGAACTCCGCTCATCACCTTCCTCGCGGCTCTCACGCACGGCATGAACCCGCACGTCGGTGCCGGAGAAACCTTTCTCTTCACCACGCTGTTCGGCAAGCGCGATCGGCCCGCCTGGCAGCGAGTGCTCGGTCCCTGCATCGTGCCGTCGTTCCTGGCCGTACCGCGTCCTGGCGGATCACTGGCGGCGGACGTTCCCGCAGTACGGGAGGCGGTGGTGGGTTGCGGTCGGTATGCGCGGTTCCCTAGCTCCGAGGTCAACGCCTGGATCGAGAACAGGCCTCGGACGCCGTTCTTCGAGTACGTGCCACAGCAGTGGCCCGGGCTGTTCCGGTTCGGCCCGGTGAGCGCCAAGGTCGTCTCTGCGGCAGGGCCCAAGGACACCGGGCTCGCCGATGCCATGGCGATCCGGGTCCGCAAGACGACGGACGGCGTACTGACTGGCCATTTCAGTGCCGACGGCATCGACTGGACCGAGCCCCTGGTCCACCAGGTGCGGTCGGGGTTCCGGACTTATCTCCTGGCCGAATAGGGGAGGTAGGCCTACCCCGACCGGCTGCCCAACTCCCTGGGGACGCCGCCCGCGCGTCCGTAGCGTCGTGCTCGTCAGTCGGGAGCACAAGAGGGGTAGCCATGAGGCGCAAGCACGCCGATATCAGCAACAGCAGGACGGGCGACTCGGTCGTCCTGCAGGACGTACGCCGGGTGTACGGGCGGGGCGGCAACGCCGTGACCGCGCTCGACGGCATCAGCATCAGCTTCGCGCGCGGCACCTTCACCGCGGTGATGGGACCGTCGGGTTCCGGCAAGAGCACCTTCCTGCACTGCGCCGCGGGACTGGACCGGCCGACCTCCGGCGCGGTCGCCATCGACGGCCGGCCGCTGGCCGGGCTGAACGAGCGGCAGTTGACCGAGCTCCGCCGGGAGCGGATCGGGTTCGTCTTCCAGTCGTTCAACCTGCTGCCGGCGCTGACCGTCTGGCAGAACGTCACCCTGCCGCAGGAACTGGACGGACGCCGCACCAACCGCGCCGCCGTCCGCGAGGTCCTCGACCGCGTCGGCCTCGGCGACAAGTACAAGAGCCGGCCGGGCGAGCTGTCCGGCGGCCAGCAGCAGCGGGTGGCGATCGCCAGGGCGCTGGTCGCGAGGCCGGCGGTGATCTTCGCCGACGAGCCGACCGGCGCACTGGACACCCAGACCGCCGCGGACGTCCTCGAACTCCTCCGCGAGCCGGTCCGCAGCCAGGGCCAGACCGTGGTGATGGTGACGCACGACCCGGTCGCGGCCTCGTACGCCGACCAGGTGGTGTTCCTCGCCGACGGCGTCCTGGCCGGCAACCTGGTCGCGCCGACGGCCGAGCAGGTCGCCGACCGGATGACCCACCTGGGCGCCCGCTCCGCCCGCGACGCGCAGGCCCGCGAGGCCTACGCTCGCGACGTCCACGCCCAGGCCGCGCTCGCTGCTCAGGCGGCCGGACGATGATGCGGCTGGCCGTTCGCACGCTGCGCTACCGCAAAAGTGGTTTCATCGCGACCTTCGTCGCCGTCGTCTTCGGGACGGCGATCGTGCTCGCCTGCGGCGGTCTGATGGAGACCGGGATCCGCTCGAACGTGCCGCCGGAGCGGCTCGCCGCGGCCCCGCTCGTCGTCACCGGCAAGATGAGCCACCTGCGCCCCGGCGCCGAGGACGCCACCCCGCTGACGGAGCAGGTCGGCGTCTCCGCCGCGCTGGTGGACAAGATCCGCGCGTTCGACGGCGTCACGGACGTCATCGGCGACCTGACCTTCCCCGCCCCCGTCCTCAAGCAAACCGGCGCGGGGGCCGGGAGCGCTTCCCCCGTGCCCGGAGGGCAGGGGCATGCGTGGGACTCGGCGCGACTCGCGCCCTACCACCTGCAGTCGGGCATCGCACCGCGCTCCGGCGAGGTCGTCCTCGACTCCGCCACCGCTCGCTCGCTCGGCGCTCAGGTCGGCAAGCCGGTGAGCCTGCTCGCCCAGGGTGAGCAGAAGACCTTCACCGTCAGCGGAATCGCCGACGGCCCGGCCGGCCACACCTTCTTCGCCACCGACGACGCCACGCGCCTCGCCAACCGGCCGGGGCAGTACGCGGCGCTCGGAGTACTGGTTGCTCCCGGCACCGACCTGAAGGGACTGCGGAAGCAGATCGAGAAGGCCGACGGGGGCGTATCGGCGCTGACCGGCATCGATCGCGGCCTGGTCGAGCACCTCGAAGCGGTGCAGAAGAAGACCACGCTGATCGCGGTCGCGGGGTCCTTCGGCGGGATCGCGGCGATGACGATGATGTTCGTCGTCGCGTCCACGCTGGCCCTGTCGGCACAGCAGCGGGCCCGCGAGTTCGCTCTGTTGCGGAGTATCGGGACGACGCCGGGCCAGGTCCGGCGGATGATCCTGGGCGAGGCGATGATGGTGTCCCTGCCGGCCGTGGTCGTCGGCGTACTGCCGGGGTTGCTGCTCGGTCGCTGGCTGTTCGACCAGCTCGGCGCTAACGGGGTGGCGTCGTCCGACGTGACCTTCTACCAGGGCTTGATCCCGTTCGCGGCCGGCGCGGGCGCCGCAGTACTGGCTGCTGTCGGTGCCGCGTTGATCGCGGGACGCCGCTCCGCGAAGATCCGGCCGGTCGAGGCACTGGCCGAGGCCTCGCTGGAACGCAAGTGGTTCAGCTGGGTGCGGCTGGTCTTCGGGGTGCTCTTCCTCGGCGGCGGGCTGGCGCTGGCGATCGTGACCGCGACCGTCATGACCGGCCCGCTGGCCGGCGCGACCGCTGGTCCTGCCGTGCTCTGCTGGGCGATCGGCGTCGCGCTCCTCGGTCCGGCGGCCACGAAGGCCGTGCTCTTCCTGCTCCGCTGGCCCCTGTACGCCGTGAGCCGGGTCAACGGGCGACTCGCGATCCTCAACGTGACGGCACGATCGGTGGCGATGTCAGCCGCGGTGATGCCGGTGATGCTGGCAGTGGGGATCGCCACCGCCAACATCTACATGCAGACCACGCAGGTCGACGCGGCGGCCAAGGCGTTCACCAAGGATCTCCGCGCCGACGCCGTGCTCGTCTCGACGGCATCCGGTCTCGCGTCGTCGCTGCTCCCTCAGGTGCAGGCGCTGCCCGGCGTGGCGAGTGCTTCCGCCTATGTCACGAGCCTCGGCGTGATCGACGAACCACGCAACGCGCCCTTCGACGAGGAGGGTGCCCCGCTGCAAGGCCTCACCGCCCAAGGACCAGACGGTACCGCGCCTGTCCGCCTGACCTCGGGTTCTCTCGAGGACCTGACCGGCTCGACCGTGGCACTGCCCGACCGGGTGGCGTCGAAGATCGATCGTGGCGTCGGTTCCTCGATCAAGATGACGCTGGGCGACGGCGCCTCCGTCGACCTGCGGGTGGTCGCGACCTTCGCGGCGGAACGCGGCTACGAAAGCCTCGTCCTCCCGGCCGACCTGCTCGCCGCCCACACCACGGACCGGATGGCGCAGCAGATCCTGGTCCGGTTCGCCCCCGGCGCCTCCCTCGGACCCGAGCTGGCGAAGCTGGCCGCGGGCACCCCCGGAGTACAGGTGGCTGATCGGGATGCGCTGATCGCCGGGAACGGCGAAGACCTGCAGACCCAGGCCTGGGTGAACTACCTCCTGGTCGGCATGCTCATCGCCTACACCGCGGTATCGGTGATCAACACCTTGGCATCGGCGACAGTCCGTCGGCGCCGCGAGTTCGGCCTCCAACGCCTCACGGGCTCCACCCGCGGCCAGGTCCTCCGGATGCTGACCACTGAGGGCGTGCTGGTGGCGCTGGCCGGGATCACCCTGGGCACGCTCGTAGCGCTGACTTCCCTGATGCCGTTCTCGGCGGCGGTCTCCAACTCGGTCCTGCCGAGCGGCCCGATCTGGATCTACCTGATCATCATCGGAATCGCCTTCGCCCTGAGCCTCCTGTCCACCCTCGTCCCCGCCACCACGGTCCTCAAGAGCCGGCCCGCCGAAGCCGCAGCTCGCGCGGACTAGCGGCCCAACCGCCAGAAAGCTCCAGAGGCCAGTCCTCTGGAGCTTTCTGGTGTTACTGGGGAGCTCGTCTCGAGCCTAACCAAAGTTGAGCGCGCTACTCGACTTTCTCAGCTGCCGAACGCCGGGCCTTGACCTTGACGATCACGAACCACGCCACCGCGGCCACCGCCGCGGCGAGCACGACCCACTGGAAGATGCCGACGGACGACTCCACCACGTGCCACTGCTCGCCCAGCCCGTAGCCGGCGAGGATCAGCGCCGAGTTCCACACCAGGCTCCCGCACGCGGTCAGCGCCAGGAAGAGCGGCACCCTCATCCGCTCCACCCCAGCCGGGACGGAGATCAGGCTGCGCACCACGGGTACCAGCCGGCCGATCAGCACCGCCTTCGCCCCGTGCCTGGCGAACCACTCCTCGGCCTTGTCGATGTCCTCCACCTTGACCAGTGGCAGCCGCCCGGCCAGCGCGCGCGTACGGTTCCGGCCCAGCGCCGCGCCCACGCCGTACAGGGCGAGGGCGCCGATCACGGAGCCGAGGGTGGTGAAGACGATGGCGCTGACCAGCCCCAGGTCGCCCCGGTTCGCCGCGAACCCGGCCAGCGGCAGGATCACCTCGCTCGGCAGCGGCGGGAACAGGTTTTCCAGCGCCACCGCGAGCCCGGCACCGGGGGCACCGAGCTTCTCCATCATCTCGATGGCCCAACCGGCCACTCCCTCGGTCGGTTGCTGCGTCGCCAGCGCCAGCGCGGTCATCATCACCTGGTTCGTCGGGGTCATGGCATCGACGCTAGGGCTGCGAAACCCGCTCGCACCCTGCGGTCGACCGTCGTCGTTCCTCGGCTTTTCCACAGTACAGAACTGTGGAAAACCACAGTCCGCTCTCGTCCTGTGCCCACTAACCTGGCCCGTATGCGGCTTCGAGGGGTGCGGCGAGCGGGGCTGGCGCTGGCCGGAATCTTCCTCGGCTCCCTGCTCGCCGTCGTCGAGGCCGGCTTCCTGCTGGTGTCCGGCCTCGGCCTGCTCCCGATGCTGGCCGTGCCTAGTTCACGCGCGGCCGTCGCCGGTTTCGGCCATCGTTGCGCGCGGCAACTGGCCGTGCTGGAGCAGCGCCGGCTGAGCCGCTTCCACCAGGTCCGCGACCTCGGCCCGTACTCCGACCGCAACGCCTTCCGGTACGTCGCCCGCCGCTGGCCGGTCGGCGCACTCGGCGGGCTGGTGCTCCTGGTGCTGCTGTTCGGCCTGGTGGTGACCGGGTCGATGCTGTCGGCCTGGCTCATCGGCGGTCCGTGGGCGCTGATCGAGGACGGCGAGGACCGGATCAGCGCCGGGATGATCGCGCTCGCCTTCATCCCCGGTGTCCTGCTGCTCTATCTGAATGTGATGGGCATCATCGGCGTCCCGGTGCTCGACACCCGGCTCGCGCGGCGCTATCTGGCCCCCTCGGCCGAGGAGGTGCTCGCGCGACGGGTGTCGGAGCTCACCCTCAGCCGGGCTGAGGTGGTCGAGGTGGTCAACGACGAGCGCCGCCGGATCGAGCGGGACCTGCACGACGGGGTTCAGCAGCGTCTGGTGGCGCTGGGCCTGCTGCTCAGTCGCGCCCGGCGGGCCAAGGACCCGGCGAGGGCTGCCGAGTTGGTGCGACAGGCGCATGAGGAGTCCGAGCAGGCGCTGAACGACCTTCGCGAGGTCGCCTGGCGGGTCTACCCGACGGTGCTCGACCAACTCGGCCTGCGCGACGTCATCGAAGTACTGGCCGCGCGGTCGAGCATCCCGGTGACCGTGCGGTACGAGCTGCCCGATCGCCCGCCGCCGGCCGTGGAGACCGTGGCCTACTTCGTCATCTCCGAGGCCGTCACCAACGCCGCCAAGCACTCGGGCGCCAACAAGATAGAGATCACGCTGACTCAGCTACCCGGGGACGTCGTGGTGATCACCGTGACCGACGACGGGCAGGGCGGAGCCGAGCCAGGCGGCCGCGGGCTCACCGGTCTGGCCGGGCGGGTCGCGGCCCGTGACGGCCTGCTCAGCATCCACAGCCCCGTCGGCGGGCCGACCGTCATCCGAGCGGAGCTGCCATGCGGGTGATGCTGGCCGAAGACAACGTCCTGCTCCGCGAGGGGATGGTCCGCCTGCTCGTCGAGGAGCAGTATGAGGTGCTCGCCGCGGTCGCCGACGGAGACGCCCTCCTCGCCGCGCTGGAAACCGCCGCCGGCGAGCATCGGCTGCCGCACGTCGTCGTGGTGGACGTCCGGATGCCGCCGACGCACACAGACGAAGGGTTGCGGGCCGCGCTGACGATCCGGGAGCGATGGCCGTCGGTCGGCGTACTCGTCCTCTCGCAGTACGTCGAGGCGGCGTACGCGACGGAACTGATCACGTCGGAGCAGGACGGCGTGGGCTACCTGCTGAAGGACCGGGTGATGAAGGTCGACGAACTGCTCGCCGCGCTCGACCGGGTCGGTTCCGGCGGAGTCGCCTTCGAGCCGAGCATGGTCCGGCAACTGCTGGCCCGGACGACGCACACGGATCCGCTCAGCAAGCTCACCACCCGCGAGCGGGACGTGCTGGCGAAGATGGCCGAGGGGCACGTCAACGGCCGCATCGCCGAGGAACTCTTCATCTCCACCAGCGCCGTCGAGAAACACATCAACTCGATCTTCGACAAGTTCGACCTCAACCACGTCACCGGCTACAGCCGCCGAGTCCTCGCCATCCTCCACTACCTCGGCACCTGACTAGAGCCGGCTGATTCCGGCACCTGAGAGCTTGGAGGTCTTGCGGCCGCTCACGAGCAGCAGCAGAGCCTCGATCGGACCGTGGATCTCCTGGCCGTCGCCGACCGTCCAGTCGATATCGGAGGCGATCAACTTGAGGCCGGCGAGGCGCTTTCGCGCCTTGAACGGGAACGACTTGGTCCAGATCCGCTCCGCGGCGGCCCGGGCGGCATCGGGCGGCATCCGGTGCTCCCGGCCGAGCGGGTTCGCGATGTCCTGGGTGTGCACGAGCACATCGAGCAGCGGATCGACCGGCGTCGTCCCGAGCGGGTGCTTCCGCGACCCCGCGAACTGCCGGTACTGCGCGACGATCTCCTCCCCCGAGTACTGCGCCCCCGCGCGCCGCGCCTCCTCGAAGATGAACCGGTTGAAGTCACCCCGCGTCCGGATCATCCCTGTCACCACCGGCCAGGCCCGCGCCTGTGGCGACGAGATCACGTGGGCGGCGACGTCCCGGACGGTCCAGCCCGGGCAGACGGACGGCGTCTCCCACTCGGACGGGCTCAGGCCGGACAGCAGGTCGGCGAGAGCCGCGCGCTCGGAATCGACGTACCGCCAGATCTCGTCCGTCTCCACCCTGATCACCCCACCGAATCAGTAAGCCTCTCTGACTAAATTAGACAGTCTCTCTGACCACCAGTCAAGCTGTCGGCATGGCCGACCCACTGAATCTCGGACTGCTGCTCTTCATCCCCTATCGTGCGCTCGAGACCCGGGTGTTCGCAGCGCTCGCGCAGGCCGGGTACGACCTCACCCCCGCCCAGGCCCGCGTCTTTCAGCGGATCGGCTCCACCGGCACCCGCCTGACCGAACTGGCCGAGCAGGCCCAGGTGACCAAGCAGACAGCCGGCTTCCTCGTCGACCAACTCGAACGAGCCGGCTACGTCCGCCGGGTGCCGGACCCGACCGACGCCCGCGCGCGCCTGGTCCAGATCACCGACCGCGGCGCCGAGACCATCCCGATCGCCGCCGCCGAGGTCGCCAGGATCGAGGCCGAGTGGACCGCTCACCTCGGCCGGAGCAGGACCAGACAACTCCGCGAGACCCTCACCAGCCTGCGCGAGATCACCGACCCGTACGCCTGAGCCTCAGCGCGCTGACCGGGTTATATTCCTGGTATGGCAACTACGTTCGAGGTGCTGGCGGAGCCGCGGCGACGGGACATCCTCGACCTGCTGCGCACCGGCGAACGACCGGTCGGCGAACTGGTCGAGCAGCTCGCGCTGAGCCAGCCGGCCGTGTCGAAGCACCTGCGGGTACTGCGCGACGCCGGTCTGGTCGAAGTACGTCAGGACGCCCAGCGCCGGTGGTATCGCCTCCGCCCGGCGCCGCTGGCCGAGATCGACAGTTGGCTGGAGCCGTACCGCGATCTCTGGCGCGGGCGACTGGACGCCCTGGAAGCCCACCTCGACCGCATGGACTGACCAACCGGTCGCGCTGCTGGACGCGGCCTTGCGCCCCCGCGCGGTTTTCGCTGCCTGTCAACCAACCGGTCGCGCTGCGGGATGCGGCCTTGCGGTCCCGCGCGGTCTTCGCTGGCTGCCAACCAACCGGTTGGTTGTCAGGCGCTGCCGCGGAGTTCCAGTCTCGTCTCGACGATGACCTGGGGCTCGGCCGGTTGGTCGCCGGCCAGTTGAGCCAGCAGCAGCCGGGTCATCTCCCGGCCCATCTCCTCCGTCGGCTGGAAGACCGACGTCAGCGGCGGATCGGAGTGCCGGCCACCCGGAGAACCGTCGAAACCGATCACGGCCACGTCCTCCGGAATCCGCCGGCCGGCCGCCTTCAGCACCCGCATCGCGCCGAAGGCCATCGGATCGGAGGCGGCGAAGACAGCGTCCAGTTCGGGCGCCCGATCCAGCAGCGCGGCCATCGCCTTGGCGCCGCTCTCCTCACTGAAGTCGCCGTACTCGACCAACTCGTCACCGGCCACCTGACGGAACCCCTGCAACCGCGCGACCCCGGCTGACATGTCCTGCGGACCGGCGATGGAGGCGATCCGGCGACGACCCCGATCCAGCAGGTACTGCGCGGCCTGCCGCCCACCGGTCGCGTTGTCGGCATCGACGAAGGGGATGTCCCTGACCTCCGGCCGGTCGTCCGCTCCCCCGAGCGGTTGTCCACACAGCACCAGCGGAAGTCCGTTCGCCCGGACCTGGGCCGGCAACGGGTCGTCGGCATGCTGGGAGAGCATCAGCACGCCGTCGACGTGCTCTCTGCTGAGGAAGCGGCCGGCCCGGTCCCGCTCGGCCGAGCTCTGCACCATCGACAACCACAACTGCAGTTGTGTCTGCGCCATCGCGGAACTGATGCCGCGGACGATGCCGGCGAAGTACGGCTCGGTGAAGAGTCGCTCGCCGGGTTCGGAGATGACCAGGGCGACACAGTCGGTGCGCCGGGTGACCAGGTTGCGGGCCGCACGGTTCGGCACGTAGCCCAACTCGTCGATGGCCTTCAGAACCGCGGCCCGCGCGGCCGGGCTGACCTGGGACGACCCGTTCACCACACGCGAAGCGGTGCCCCGCCCCACCCCCGCCCTGGCTGCGACGGTTTCGATGGTGGGACGGGACTTGGTCATGTCGCTACCCTGCCCCGGATCAGATCGCAGTACCAATACGCGCTGCTCTTCGGCGTCCGTGTCTGCGACGCGTAGTCGACGTAGACCAGGCCGAACCGCCGCGAGTAGCCCCAGGACCACTCGAAGTTGTCGAACAGCGACCAGCAGAAGTAGCCGCGCAACGGTACGCCGGAGTCGATCGCCGCCCGGCAGGCCCGCAGGTGACCGTCCAGATAGCTGATCCGCTCGGAGTCACGGACCAGGCCGTCGGCATCCGGCGCGTCAGCGAAGGCCGCACCGTTCTCCGTGACGTAGAGCGGCACCGGCGGATACTCCTGGGCGACGCGTTCGAGCACACCGGTGAGTCCCTCAGCGTGGATCTCCCAACCCATCGCGGTGACCGGGAGGTCTCCTTTGAGGAAGCCCACGTGCTCGCTGCCCGGCCACGGCGACGCCGCGGTGCCGACTCCTCCCCCATGCCCGTCGTCGCCGTCGGTGGGCTCGCCCGTCACCACGTGCCGGCTGTAGTAGTTCACGCCGAGGATGTCGAGCGGGGTCGAGATGACGGCGAGATCCCCGTCCCGGACATGCGAGAAATCAGTCACCTCCGCGAGATCGGCGACCACGTCGGCCGGGTAGGAGCCGAGCAGCACGGGATCGAGGAAGAAGCGGTTCTGCAGGCCGTCGATCCGCCTCGCCGCGTCCAGGTCGATGTCCCGCTCGCTCGCCGGTACGACGTCGTACAGGTTGATGGTGACGCCGACCTGGTGGCCACCGGATCTCAGCAGACCGGTGGCGAGGCCGTGTCCGAGCATCAGGTGGTGACCGGCCCGGACGGACGCGGCCGGATCCTGGCGGCCCGGTGCGTGCACCCCTGAGCCGTAGCCGAGGAAGGCCGAGCACCAGGGCTCGTTCAGTGTTGTCCACTGCCGCACTCGGTCACCCAGCGACGCGGCGATCGCGCCCGCGTAATCCGCGAACCGGTTGGCCGTGTCCCGCTCGGGCCAGCCGCCGGCGTCTTCCAGCGGTTGCGGCAGATCCCAGTGGTACAGCGTCGGCCAGGGCTCGATCCCGGCTGCCAGCAGTTCGTCGATCAGCCTGGAGTAGAAGTCGACGCCCTTCTGGTTGAGGGCGCCGCGGCCGCCCGGCTGGACCCTGGGCCAGGAGATGGAGAAGCGGTAGGCCTGCAGGCCGAGGTCAGCCATCAACGCGACGTCCTCGCGGTACCGCTGGTAGTGCTCCACCGCGACATCACCGCTGTCGCCGCCGAGCACCCGGCCCGGCGTGTGCGAGAAGGTGTCCCAGATCGACGGGCCGCGGCCGTCGGCGGCCACCGCGCCCTCGACCTGGTACGCCGCGGTGGCGGCGCCGAACAGGAACCCGGTGGGGAACTCCAGTCCGGTGCCGGGCTCGGTCTGGCTGTCGGTCGTCACGACTTGATCGCACCTTCCATGATGCCGCCGATGATCTGGCGGCCGAACAGGATGAACACCGCGAGCAGGGGCAGCGTGGCCAGCGCCGTCGCCGCGAAGACCTGCGCGTAGTCGGTGTAGTACGCCGTCGCCAGCAGGCTGAGCGACAGTTGGACGGTCGGGGTGTTCGCGTCCAGTACGGCGTACGGCCAGATGAACTCGTTCCAGGTCTGCATGAAGGTGAGCAGACCGAGCACGGCCGCGGCGGGGCGCAGTACGGGGAGGACGACGTTCCAGTAGATCCGGAAGGTCGAGCAACCATCCACCCGGGCGGCTTCCACCAACTCGTCCGAGATCGCCTCGGCGGCGTACTGGCGCATCATGAAGACGCCGAAACCGCTGACCAGGAACGGCACGATCACCGCTTGCAGGGTGCCGTTCCAGCCGATCTTCACCATCAGCATGTAGAGCGGGATCAGGCCGAGCTGGACCGGCACCATCATCGTCCCGACGATCACCAGCAGCAGGCCGTTGCGGCCGCGGAACCGCAGCTTGGCGAACGCGAACCCTGCCAGCGTGGAGAAGAACACCACCGACAGGGTGACCACGCTGGAGACCACCAGCGAGTTCACCAGCCCGTAGGCGAAGGCCGCGTGGTCGTTGGCGAACACCCGGCGGACGTTCTCGCCGAGCTCACCACCAGGCAGCAGCGGCGGCGGTACGTCGTTGATCACGTCGTTGGACCGGGTGGCCACGACGAACATCCAGTAGATCGGGAACAGCGAGAGCGCACATCCCACCACCAGCGCCAGGTACGTCGCCGGGCTGGTGCGCCACAACCGGATCGAGGCGGCCCTCATCGCGCCCACCTCGCGGCCCGCCGGACGAGCAGCAGGTTGACCAGCGAGAACACCACGATCAAGCCGAACAAGGACCAGGCGATCGCCGCGCCGTACCCGTACTGGAAGCGCTGGAACGCCGTCTCGTACATGTACATGGTGACCGTCTGGAACTGGCCGAGTGTGCCGCCGAGCATCTTGCCGTTGCCGAAGATCACCGGCTCGGTGAACAACTGCAGGCCGCCGATGGTGGAGATGATCACGGTGAACACCAGCGTCGGGCGCAGCAACGGCACGGTGATCCGCCAGAACTGCTGCCAAGGCGCCGCGCCGTCCAGCGAGGCGGACTCGTACAGGTCCTTCGGGATCGCCTGCATCGCACCGAGCAGGATCAGCGTGTTGTAGCCGGTCCAGCGCCAGTCGACCATCACGGCGATCGCGATCCAGCTGGACCAGGTGTTGGCCTGCCAGTCCACCGCGTCCAGGCCGACGGCGGTGACGAGGTAGTTCACCAGGCCGACGTCGCGGGCGAAGAGTTGGCCGAAGACAATGCCGACGGCCGCGACCGAGGTGACGTTGGGGATCAGCACACCCATCCGGAAGAAGGTGCGGGCGCGGATCTTGCGGTTCAGCAGGTTCGCGACGGCCAGCGCCGTCAGCAGTTGCGGCACGGTCGCGATCACGAAGATGCCGACGGTGTTCTTCAGCGCGTTCCAGAAGTCCGGGTCGGCGAACAACGCGGTGTAGTTGCCGAACCCGACGAACGTGTGTTCACCGATCAGGTGCCAGTCGTGCAGCGAGACCCAGCCGGTGTAGACCAGCGGGAACGCCCCGAAGACGGCGAACAGCACGAAGAACGGCGCGATGAAGAAGTACGGCGCGAACCTCACGTCCGCGCGGGTCAGCCGGGAGCGCCAAGGAACCCGGTCGCCGGCGGCACGTGCTCCCGCCGACGACCGGACGACGCCGGAAAAGGTCACTTCGCCTCTTTGGCAGCGCTGCTCAGCGCCTGCTGCCAAGCCTTGTCGGCGGTGAGCTTGCCCTGCTCGACGGCCTGCATGGCCGGCTCGAACGCGCGCTCCTTCACGGCCTGGTGCTTCGGGCCGAGCACGACCGGCTTGAGCGACTTCGCTCCGGTACCGAAGATCTTGCCGACCGGCGCCTTGGAGAAGTAGTCGTTCGTCAGCGCCAGGAACGCCGGGTCATCCAGTGCCTTCGGCGACGAGGGCAGCGGACCGGCCTCCTTGAAGGCGCCCACCTGACCGTCCGGGCTGGTCAGGAACTTCGCCAGCTCGTAGGCCTCCTTCGGGTGCTTGCTCTGGGTCGGTACCGCGAGCCACGAACCACCCCAGTTGCCGCCGCCACCAGGCACCGCGGCAACGTCCCACTTGCCGGCGTTCGCGGCGCCGGAGTTGGTCTTGATGATGCCGAGCATCCACGACGGGCACATGGTGACCGCGAAGCTGCCGTTCTTGAAGCCGGCCTCCCAGTCCTTCGACCAGGTGGCGATCTTGGCGCTGACGCCCTCCGACACCATCTTCATCGAGGTGTCCCAGGCCTGCCGCACGACCGGGTTGGAGTCCGCGACCAGCTTGTTGTCCCGGTCGTAGAAGTTGGTCTCGCCCGCCTGCGACAGCATCGCGCTGAAGCTGGTGGTGACGGAGTCGACGAAGCCCTTGGCGCCGGTGTTCGCGGCGGTGAACTTCTTGCCGGTAGTGATGAACTCGTCCCAGCTCGGCCAGAGCGCGGAGACGGCATCGCGGTCGGTGGGCAGCCCCGCCTTGGCGAACAGGTCCTTGCGGTAGCAGACCGCCAGGCCGCCGACGTCGGTGCCGAGCCCGATCAGCGGACCGTCCGCACCGGCCTTGCCCAGCTCCCACTTCCACGGCAGGAAGTTCGCCTCCTGGTCGGCCGCGCCGTGGTCGGCCAGGTTGACGAAGTTCTGCGGCTGGGTCTTGAACTCGTTGAGGATGCCTTCCTCGAGCGCCACCACGTCCCCGGCGCCGGACCCGGCCGCGAGCCACTGGGTGAGCTTGGGCTTGTAGTCGTCGAGCTTCTGCACGCTGCGCAGCTCGACCTTCACGTTCGGATGTTCCTGCTGGTACTGCGCCACCAGTGCCTTGTAGCCGAAGTCCCCGAACGTGTCGACGACGAGGTTGACCTGGCCGTCCGCCGCCGGCGTGGTGTCGTTCGTGTTCTTGCTGCATGCCCCGACCATGCCCAGGGCTGTCACGGCAGCCGCCGTGACAGCCAGGAACCGCTTCGTCTGGCTCATCGCCTGACCCCTCCTCGGAATTCTGACCGCTCCGTCTGGGAGCGCTCCCAAGAGCATCGAGGCCGGTTGAGCGGCTGTCAAGAGCTCAGTGGGAGCGTTCCCAAATCGAGTCCGAAGAGGTACCGCTCGGGTCAGGTCAGTTCGGGCACCCGCAGATGGGCCAGCGTGAGCTCGAACTCGCCGACGTCCATCACTTCGGCGCCCGCGTCTTTGGAGGCGGACATCCGCATCTGCTCCGCCGCCTCCCGGTTCCTTCCCATCGCTTCCATGCTGTCGTAGGTCACCGAGGACACGGCACGACCGGAACTGCGGTCGACCAGCAGGCTGGCGCTGCAGAAGCCCTCGAGCTCCTCAGCCCTCGGCAGCGACGCCAGCTTGTAGACGTCGATCGCGCGGTCGAGGTCGGAGGGCTCGACCCGCAGCCAGGTCGCCCGGACGCAGGCGCCCGGGGACGACTTGTGGTCGCGGTGCAGGACGGCGATCTCCCACTCCTCGACCTCCGGGCTGCTGCCCATCGTCTCCCCGATCCGCTCGCGGATCGGTTGCAGCGTCTGGTCGGTGGCGCGCATCGCGTCCTCCGAGCGCCAGGCGCTGGTGACGATACAGCGCCCCGACATCCGGTCCGCCAGCATGGACAGACCGATGCAACCTTCCATCTGGTCCAGTTCAGGCATCACCTCGTCGCGCACCTGCGCGATGCCGGCGTCGACGGACTCCGGCCGGGCCATGAACGTGGTGGAACGTGCGTACACGGTCCACCCCCTTCGAGTCGGGGTGGCACCCCGGTGGCGCCACCGGCTGCCTTTCACATTCCTCCCGCCGGACCCTGCTGGCAATGCCTGCGGGCCTGATGACCGGATGCCGGTGGTCGCCCGGGGAGGTGGCTAGCGGGTCTCGGCCAGGTCGAAGACGTTGCCCTCGGGGTCGGCGAGGGTGACCCAGTGGACGCCGTACTCGTCGAACTCGGCGACGCGCTTGGCGCCCAGTCCGACGATCCGGTCCACCTCGGCCGCCCAGTCGGCGGCGGCGAGGTCGAGGTGCAGCCGGTTCTTGCCGGCCCGCTCCTCCGGGACCTGGATGAACATCAGCGCCGGGCCGTCCCCGGTCTTGTTCACGGTGGCGAAGTACTGGTTGCCGTCAGCATCGACCTGCTGGTTGAGCAGGGCGGCCCAGAAGCCGGCCAGTTCGGTGGCGTTCGCGCAGTCGAAGGTGACGGCCTCGAGGGAGATGGTCATGGTGGATCAGCCTTTCGTAGCAGGGATCCGCTGGATCGGCCAGCAGATCTCGGTCCGGAACCCGGTCGGGTCGGTGGTGTCGCCGGGGCCGACGACGTAGATCTCGCGGATCGGCCCGGGCGCGACCTCGCAGTACTCGGCGACGTGGCTGCCGAGCGCGCCGTAGGTGCGGTCGAAGTCGGTGAACGGCCCGTTGTGCACCGCCACCGCGAAGTACGCGGCGGGCAGGTCGACCAGGCCGACCCGCTCGATCGCCGGCTGGTCGGGCGCGACCGGAAGGAACCCGACCACCTCCCCGACGTCCTCGGTGAAGAACTCGTCCCCGTACGTCGCTCCCGGGGTGGCCGTGATGCCGTGGATCGCGGCGATCTCGCCGAGCAGGGCGAAGGTGGTGCCGCACCACTGTTCGATCCGGGACCGGTCGACGCGGTCCGTCACGGAGTACGCGCGGAACGCGGGCACGAACCGGTACTCGACCTGCAGGTTCGTCACCGGCAGGGTGAGCATCGAGCGCAGCGAGGCGACGACGTCACGGGTGCGGACGAGTTCGCGCTCCATCTGGTCCAGGTGGAGCCGCAGCGCCTCGTCCCGCGACTCGAGATCCGGCGCCTCGACCACGGCCCGGACCTGCGCGAGCGGCATCTGCATCTCCCGCAGCCGCCGGATCAACTGGGCGGTCGGCACCTGTCTGGTCTCGTACCGCCGATACCCGGACGACGGATCGATCCGGGCCGGCGCGAGCAGCCCGATCTCGTGGTAGTGGTGCAGCGTTTTCACGCTCAGATGCGTGAGCCGGGAGAACTCACCGATGGTCACCGACGCGGTCATGTCCCAAAGCTTCCACCCTCCGGTCACCGGAGGGTCAACCCCCGCTCCGAATCGCAGCCAGACGCACGACGACCGCGACCGGGGGCGCGGTCGCGGTCGTCGTGTTGGCGTCCCCGTGCGGACACCAAGTCAGTCGGGTCAGACGTTCCACTTCTGGTTGGCGGCTCCGGTGCAGGACCAGATCTGCAGCCGAGTCCCGTTGGCCGAACTGTTGCCCGTGACATCGAGACACTTGTTCGCCTGTGGATTCACCAGGTCCTTCCCACCCGTATAAGTCCACTGCTGAGCCCCGCTCCCGTTACACGTCCACAACTGCGTCACCGCCCCGTCAGCCGTCGACCCCGACGCCACGTCGAGGCACTTGCCGAGCGCCCGGATCGTGCCGTCACCCGGACGGCTCCACTGCTGCGCCGCGGTGCCGTTGCAGTCGTACAGGTTCACCGCGGTGCCGTCGGCGGCGTTGGCCCCGGCGACGTCGATGCACTTGCCGGCCAGCCCGGTGATCGCAGTACCGGTGCCACCGCCGCCACCGCTCTGAGTGCCGGACCAGGTGAAGGTCGCCGAGGTCTTGGTGGGCAGCGTGTAGACGAAGGACTGGCTGCCCCAGTTGACCCGCACCGACTGCGAACCGCTGGTGGTATTGAAGGCGATCAGCGCCTTCGAACCGTCGGGGTTCTTCCAGGCCACGTTCTTCACCGCGCTGTTCGCGTCCGACTGGATCCGCGCCGCACCCGGCTTCACGAACTTGGTCAGGTGGCCCATCGTGTAGTACTCGACCGTCTTGTCCACCTGGCCGGCCCGCGAACCGCCGCGCTGGATGGTGACGAGCCCGGTGCACACGTTGCAGCCGGCCCCGACGTACGGAAGCATGTTCTGGTCCTGGCCGAGGCTCCACTTGACCCAGGACTTGCTCCAGTTCCGGGTGTAGTCGATCAGGTTGTTCATGTCCTCGACCTGCTGGTTGGCGATCCAGGTGCCACCCGAGTGCTCGGTCATGTAGTGGTTCACGGCCGGGTACTGGTTGTGCACCGTGGACTGCAGGTTCACGTCACCGCCGTAGCCGTGCCACGCGATCCCACCGAACAGCGGGTCGTTGCGGAGCGCGGCATCGGCCAGCGGGACCGAGCCGAGGTCGTCGTAGTTGCCCCAGTTGTAGTCCAGGATCATCACCTTGGTGGTGATCCCGGCCGCCCGGAACGCCGGGATCAGGTGGTTCTTGGTGAACTCGAGCAGGCCGGCGCCGTTCCAGTTCATGGAGGCGTAGCCGGTGTTGTCGGTGCCGCAGCAGGTCGGCTCGTTCTGCACCGACACGTAGTCGATCTTGTTGCCCTGGGCCTGGTTCTGCTGGACGTACTTGACGAAGTACTGGGCGTACATCGGGTAGTACTCCCACTTGAGCCAGCCACGGTTGGTGAACTTGTTGTTGTCCTTCATCCAGGCCGGCGCGCTCCACGGCGCACCCTTCACCTTCAGCGCCGGGTTCAACTGCCGCGCCTGCTTGGTCAGCGGGACCACGTCCGCCAGGTCGTGGTTGATGGTGAAGTCGTTCAGGTCGCAGCAGGTGTCGTCGTAGGAGTAGTTGAACCGGGCCAGGTCCGAGGCGCCCATCGGGTTGCGGGTGAAGGCCAGGCCGATGCCGTTGACCGGGTCGAACAGGTCCTTCATCACCTGGTTGCGGGTCGTCGCGGTGATCGTGTTGCTGCTGTTCAGCAGCCAGGCGGCGCTGTCGGTGAAGGACGCGCCACCGCCCTCGAACGTCTGGTACGTCGTGTTCTCGTTGACGTTGATGGTCTGGTTGGCAGTGCCCCCGGCCGGGCCGAAGTTCACCGGCGACTGCTGCTGCAGGCCCCGGGTCACGTTGCGGCCGGCGGAGTCGTTGGTGGTGGTCAGCCAGACGTTGACCTGCTCACCGGCGGCGTGGGCCGGCTGCGAGTTGCCGATGCTCAGCCCGGTCGCGGTCACGCAGAGGGCCGCGAGGCCGGCCAGGGCGGGAAAGAGCCGTCGGCGGCGACGGAGGGTCCCGTTCGAGGACATGGCGGAGTCTCCCTTTTGCTCAAGGGCTTTCACGGGGCGGATGGGACCCCCGGGGTGTCGGCGTCTGCCCGCGCCGCAACAGGTGGTCAGCATGAGGTAACCACCGGTGAATGCCGGTGTCAACGCCGGGAAAACACTTTTTTCACGACTTATATTTATGTCTGGTCTTGACGTGAAAGCGTTCTCACAGCAGGCTGCCCCTCAGCGATTCCTGTCTCGCCCGCCCCCGCCCCCACGCGAGAAATGAGGCACGCATGAGGTTCCCGCGTACCCGGTTCCGGTCCGCAGCCCTGGCCGCCGCAGGTGCGGCAGTGCTCGGCACCGCACTCCTCCAGTCCCCCGCCACCACCAGTACCGCGTCGGCCGCCGCCACCGGTCCCGCCGCGGCGACGTCGTCGTACGCGGCGGCGGCTGTCGGCCCGGTCGTCTGGTCCGACGAGTTCAACGCGCCAGCCGGCACAGCGCCCGACAACAGCAAGTGGCGCTACGACATCGGCGGCTCCGGCTGGGGCAACAACGAACGGCAGTACTACACCAACAGCACCCGCAACTCCGCCCACGACGGCAATGGCAACCTGGTGATCACCGCCCGGCGCGAGGGCGGCTACAACTGCCACTACGGCCCGTGCGAGTACACCTCTGCCCGGCTCCTCACCGCCTCGACCTTCACCCGGACCTACGGCCGGTTCGAGGCCCGGATGAAGCTGCCCCGTACGCAGGGCCTGTGGCCGGCGTTCTGGATGCTCGGCACCGGCAACAACGGCTGGCCGGGCAACGGCGAGATCGACATCATGGAGAACATCGGCAAGGAGCCGAGCAACTCCTACGGCACCCTGCACGGCCCGGGCTACTCAGCCGGCGAGGCGGTCAGTTCCCGCTACACGCTGCCGAACGGGCAGCAGTTCGCCGACGGCTTCCACACCTTCACCGTCGACTGGGAGCCCAACGTCGTCACCTGGTACGTCGACGGCATCCAGTTCGCCCGCAAGACCCCGGCCGACCTCGGCGGCGACCCGTGGGTGTTCGACCACCCGTTCTTCATGATCATGAACGTGGCCGTCGGCGGCTACTGGCCGGGCTACCCGGACGGCAGCACCGTGATGCCGCAGACGATGACCGTGGACTGGGTGCGGGTCTCGAGCCTCACCTCCGGCGGCGGAGGCGGCGGCCAGATCACGGCGCTGGGCAAATGCGTCGACGTCGCCGGCGCGAACCCTGCCGACGGTACGCCGGTCCAGCTGTACGACTGCAACGGAACCACGGCCCAGCAGTGGACGCGACCGGGCGACGGCACGATCCGTGCCCTCGGCAAGTGCCTGGACGTGGCGGGCGGTGGGACTGCCGACGGCACCAAGCTGCAGATAGCGACTTGTAGCGGCAATCCCGCCCAGCAATGGACCTACACCGGCGCACGTGACCTGGTGAATCCACAGTCGAACAAGTGCATGGACATCCCGTCCGCCAACGCCACGAACGGCAACCGCCTGCAGATCTGGACCTGCAACGGCTCGGCCGCCCAGAAGTGGACCCTGTAACCCCGCACCTCCGCCCCGCCTTTCGGGGGTTAACCCCTCAGAGGGCGCGGTGGGAGGCGATGAGCTTCGCCTTCCGCCCCGCCTTTCGGGGGTTAACCCCCGAAAGGCTTGGTTGCCCCATCAGATTCTGATGGGGCAACCCTGCGTTTGAGGGGGTAACCCCTCAGAGGCCGCGGTGGGAGGCGATGAGCTTCGCGTAGGTCTTGCCGCTGGTCTTCATCACGCGGGTGCCGGTGGGGTAGTCGACGTACGCGAGACCGAAGCGCGGGGCGTAGCCGTAGGCCCATTCGAAGTTGTCCAGCAGGGACCAGGCGAAGTACCCGGCGAGCGGTGCGCCTTGCTCGACCGCGCGGACGCAGGCGGCCAGATGCCCTTCCAGATAAGCGGTTCGGTCGGTGTCGTCGACGGTGAAGGACGCGTCCGGGCTGTCGACCCAGGCCGAGCCGTTCTCGGTGATGTAGATCTTCTCGGCGCCGTACTCCTTCGCCAGCCGCAGGATCAGCTCCTCCAAACCAGCCGGGTGGACCTCCCAGTCCAGCATCGTGCGCTCGGCGTTCGGGCCCTCGACCTGGCGGAAACCCAGCACCGGAACGGAATCGTCGGCCTTGATGATCTGGCGGAAGTAGTAGTTCAGGCCGACGAAATCGGTCGGCGCGGCGATGATCTCGGCATCCCCCGGCTGCTCGGGGAGGTCCACGCCGTACACCTCGGTCATGTCGGCCGGGAAGCCGCGGCCGAACAGCGGGTCGAGCCACCAGCGATTGATGTGCCCGTCGGCGATCCGCGAGGCGCGGATGTCGGCGGCGCTGTCGCCGGCCGGCTCGCACGGACTGAGGTTGACGACCAGACCGATCGACGGCGGCTCGGGCGCCGACTCGCGCAGCGCGGCGACGCCGAGGCCGTGCGCGAGCATCAGGTTGTACGACGCCCGCACCGCGATCTCCGGGTCCTTGATGCCGGGAGCCATCCGGCCTTCCCAGTGGCCGATCCACGCGGAGCACAGCGGCTCGTTCAACGTCACCCAGTCGCGGACCCGGTCGCCGAGCTTGGCCCCGACGACACTCGCGTACTCCGCGAACCGGTACGCCGTGTCGCGGTTCTCCCAGCCGCCCAGGTCCTGCAGCGCCTGCGGCAGGTCCCAGTGGTACAGGGTGACGAAGGGTTTGATGCCCTCAGCAAGCAAGTCGTCGACCAGCCGGTCGTAGTACGCCAGGCCGGGCTGGTTCACCGCGCCGGAGCCGGTCGGGATCACCCGCGGCCAGGCGATCGAGAACCGGTACGCGTCGACGCCGAGTTGTTTGATCAGGTCGAGATCCTCCGGCCAGCGGTGGTACGAGTCGCACGCGACGTCACCGGTGTCGCCGTTGTCGATCGCGCCGGGCACCCGGCAGAAGGTGTCCCAGATCGACGGCAACCGGCCGTCGGCATCGATCGCGCCTTCGATCTGGTACGCCGAGGTGGCGGTACCCCAGACGAAGTCGCGCCGCAGCGGGGAAAGCTCGACCATCGGTGACCCCCAGGGGGTAGGAGCGGGTTTTTTCAAAGGATAGTTGAAGTAATGAACTCGACCTAGCGAAACGCCAGCCGTACCCCACTCCCGGCGAGCAACCTCCCGCACCCCTCACCCCGGGAGGTTCTCCGGCCGGGTTGGGTGATCCTGACGGTTTGGGGTGGATTTCACGCCCGCTGAGGGGTGAAATCCTCCCCAAACGGCCTTGGGGGTTGCTTTTGGGCGTGCAAAGCGCGCGGGAAACGCACAGGAACCGGAAGGGGCTACCCGAGCGCAGGAAAGCGGGGGTGGGTTAGCGGGCGCGGGCGGCGGGGCGGGGGGTGGTGCGTTGGGGGGTGCCGCCGTCGCGGAGGAGGCGTAGTACGGGGAGGGTGGCGGCGCCCATGGCTACTGCGTCTCGGCCTAGTTCGCAGCGGACGATGGAGACCTGGGCGTAGGGCTGGCGGAGGGCGTGGCGGGCGGTGGCCTCGCGGAGTTCCGGCAGGTAGCGCTCACCCAGGAGCAGGCCGGACCAACCGCCGAGGACGATCCGCTCGGGGTTGAAGAGGTTGACCAGGTTCGCGAATCCGGCGCCGAGGTACCCGATCGTGTCCTCGACCACCTTCGCCGCGACCTCCGACGTACCGACCGAGTCGAGCAAGCCGGTGAAGGCGGCTTCCTCGTCACCGCCCCGCGCGGGATCACCGTCGTTGGCCAGTTGGAACCGCTCAAGCACGCCCTCGGCGCCGACGTACGCCTCGAGGCATCCCATGGCTCCACACCTGCACTGACGACCGCCGTACATGATCGTGGTGTGGCCCCACTCCCCCGCGCTGCTCCGAGTGCCGCGGTAACTGGAGCCTCCGGTGACGAGTGCGGCACCGACGCCGGAGCCGACCAGCGCCACCACGGCATCGGTCGCTCCACGGCCGGCGCCGAACCACATCTCCGCCTGACCAAGAGTGTTGGCACCGTTGTCCACCTGGATCGGAATATCCGTCCGCGCCGCCAGCATCGCGCCCAACGGAACAGCATCCCAACCAAGCGTCTGAGCATGTACTACGGCGTCCGCGGGCCCCTCGACCACACCGGCGACAGCGACTCCCAGACCGAGCACCTGCTCCGTGGAGACGCCGGCTTCGGCGATCACCTCGGCAAGCCCCTGCAGCACGTGCTTCACCACCAACTCAGGCGCAGGCTTCGGGGTCTCGATCGGGTAGACAACGGTGGACAGAACATTCATCGCCAGATCGAAGAGTTCGACCCGGACCCGGGTCTCGCCGACCTCGGCACCGACGACGTAGCCGAAGGTCGGCGCCACCCGCAGCAGCACCCGCGGCCGGCCGCCGTCGGACTCGACCGACCCGGCCTCCTCGACGACACCCTCGTCCAGCAGTTCACCGACCAGATTGCTCACGCTCGCAGCGCTCAGCGACGTCTGGTGGCCCAGTTCGTAGCGGCTCAGTGGGCCCTGCCGGTAGATGTTGGTGAGGAGCACGGAGCGGTTGGACCGCCGCATGTCGCGCACAGTGGTCCGACGTCCGTCCATCGTTTCTGATCCGCCCTCGAGAAGTGCCGCGCGTAGTACCGCCGGCCGCTGAAATCGATCCCTCAACCCGAACTCCATCATGCACCAGCAGCACCCGGGAAGAGGTGAAACGTTCAAGCGCGGCGCACTTCTTACAAATCGTGAACTTAGGCCTGTTTCGTTATCGACTCGTGATTGACGTGAGCTGACTCACTCCGCTTCACTCTACGGAACCGCTTCCGAAACCGGTTCCGAACATTCCGTTCACGAGTCGGCACCACGAAGATCGAACCCCCAACCGCCCGAGGGGAGCTGAAGAAGTGTCGATCACCATCGCCGACGTCGCCGCCCGCGCCGGGGTCAGCAAGACCACCGTGTCGCGAGTCCTGAACGGCAAGGGCGAGCTCGACATGCGTACCGCCGAGCGGGTCCGCCAGGTGATCGCCGAGCTCGGCTACGTGCCCAGCGCCCGGGCCGTCGGCCTGGCCCGCGGCCGGACCCGGATCGTCGGCATGCTGGTCCCCTCGCTCACCTGGCCCTGGATGGGCGAGGTGCTGCAGGGCGCCGTGGACGTGGTCGAGTCCGAGGGCTACGGCCTGCTGCTGTTCACCTGCAACCGGGGTGAGGAATCCATGCAGCAGTTCGCCTCCCAGGTGTCGGCCCAGTCCTTCGACGGCCTGCTGGTGATCGAGCCGGAAGGCACGCTCGCCTACATCGAACAACTGCACTCCCGCGGCCTGCCGGTCGTCCTGATCGACGACCGGGCCAAGCAGCCCGTCTTCCCGTCCGTCGCCACCACCAACCGCGCCGGCGGCGCGGCCGCGGCCCAGCACCTGCTGGAGCTCGGCCGGCACCGGCCGCTGGTGATCACCGGCGTGGACTGGTTCGGCTGCACCCAGGAACGCCTGGAAGGTTTCCGCGACACCTATGCGGCGGCCGGCGTCGAGCTGGACCCACGGCTCGTCTTCGAAGGCGACTTCACCCACGAAAGCGGCCGCAAGGGCGTCCAGTACGCCCTGGACGCGGGCCTGCCCTTCGACGCGATCTTCGCGCACAACGACCTGTCCGCCGGCGGCGCCATCCAGGCCGTCCGGGAGACCGGCCGGAACGTGCCGAACGACGTGTCGGTGGTCGGGTTCGACGACATCCCCTACGCCCAGCACACCGAGCCGCCGTTGACCACCGTGCACCAGCCGATGCGCCAGATGGGCCAGGCCGCGGCCCGGATGCTGATGGGCTACTTCGGCGGCCAGCCGCTGCCCGAGGAGCCCAAAGTGCTGCCGACGACGCTGATCGTCCGCAGCTCAACCGCCCCCGTGACCCGCCGCCCAGCCCCGCCTCACAGCCCGCCCCACTAAGGCTCCGGCGGCGGGGTATCTGCCCATGCCTCGCCGCCGGGAACTACACCGATACCGATCTGTTAGCGCCGCCGATATTCCCATGAGAGCGCTTTCACGGCACGATGCGAAGGCCCCCCAGGCTCCACCCGACAGTCATCCCACTGTCATCCGCCAACCAGTTGGACGAAACACAGGAGGAACGATGCGAGCTCGACGCTCAGTCGCGCTAGCCCTCACGGGCGTGCTCGCGGCAGCCCTGATGGCTGCCTGTAGTAACGGGGACGAAACCAAGGACACGGCTGGCGCCGTCAGCACCGCCACGGTGCTGAACGTCGGCATGCCGAACGGCCCGCAGACGGAGAACCACAACCCGTTCCTCGGCTCGTCGTCGGGTGCCTCACTGGGTTATCGCTGGATGATCTACGAACCACTGGTGATGATCAACGGCATCAAGCCGTCCGAGCCCGGCAAGCCGTGGCTGGCCACCGAGTGGAAGTGGGCCGACAACTTCACCAAGCTGTCGCTGACCATCAAGGAAGGCGTCAAGTTCTCCGACGGCTCGCCGATGACGGCCGACGACGTGGCGTACTCGTTCCAGTTGCGCAAGGACCACGAGGGCCTGAACCAGGACGCGATCCCCTACGGGACGATCACCGCCTCCGGCAACAAGGTGGACCTGACCTTCACCCGGTCGCAGTTCGTCAACCAGAACAAGGTGCTCACCGTCTTCGTGGTGCCGAAGGCCCAGTGGTCCACGCTGAAGGACCCGACCCAGGACACCTTGAAGGACCCGATCGGCACCGGCCCGTACAAGCTGAAGTCGTTCACCCCGCAGACCACCACGCTGGAGGTCCGCGACTCGTACTGGCAGGACCTGCCGAAGGTCAAGGAACTGCGGTACACGTCGTACAACGACAACAACGCGCAGACCACCGCGCTGGCCAACGGCGCCTCGGAGTGGAGCTTCGTCTTCGTCCCGAACTACAAGGCCGTCTACGTCAACAAGGACCCCGAGCACCACAAGCTCTGGTTCCCGGCGAACCTGGGCATCCACGGCCTGTGGATCAACACCACCAAGAAGCCCTTCGACAACCCGGCTCTGCGCCGCGCGATGGACAAGGTGATCAACCGCGACGACATCTTCATGCAGGGTGAGGCCGGCTACTTCTACCCGAAGGTCGAGTCCGTCACCGGCATCCCGACCCCGGCCGGTGAGTCGTTCATCGCGCCGGAGTTCAAGGACAAGAAGCACTCGGTCGACCTGGAAGGCGCCAAGAAGGAGTTGGCCGACGCCGGCTTCAAGCTCGAGGGCGAAGTCCTGAAGGACCCGACCGGCAAGCCGGTCACGATCACGCTGACCGACCCGGCCGGCTGGTCCGACTACATCACCGACCTCGAGATCATCAAGGACAACCTGTCCACGATCGGGATCAAGGCGACCGTCGACAAGGCCAACCAGGACGCGTGGTTCAAGGCGTTCGACGAGGGCAACTTCGACGCCGGCATGCACTGGACCAACGGCGGCGCGACGCCGTACGACATCTACCAGAACATCATGGACGGCAAGATCCTCAAGCCGGTCGGCAAGGGCGGCGTGAGCGGCAACTACGGCCGCTTCAACTCCCCTGAGGCGACCAAGGCGCTGGACGAGTACGCCAACGCCACCGAGGACTCGGCCCGCACCGCCGCGCTGAACACGCTGCAGAAGATCATGGTCGAGCAGATGCCGGTCATCCCGACCTCGGCGTCCAACGTCGGCGGTCTCTACAGCACCAAGAACTGGGAAGGCTGGCCGGACGAGCAGAACCAGTACGCTCCGGCCCAGCCGACGCAGCAGAACGCACTCCAGATCGTCCTCGCCCTGAAGCCCGCGGGAGCGTAAGGACAGACCGCGGCCGGGATCCCACCACCTGGGGGTCCCGGCCGCGGTGCCGCGATCAAGCTAGGAGTTCGAGACGTCATGACGGCGACCGAGACACAACCGGCGACCACGGGCGACGTGGTCCTCGAGGCCGAGGGCCTCACCAAACACTTCCCCGTACGACGGGGCCTGCGCGACCTGTTCTCCAAGGAGCGCAAAGCAGTCCACGCGGTGGACGACATCCAGCTGACGCTTCGCCGGGGCCGGGTCACCGCGCTCGTCGGCGAATCCGGCTCGGGCAAGTCCACCGTCGCCCGGCTGATGGCGCAGTTGTACTCGCGCACCGACGGCGACATCCGGCTGCACGGCCAGTCGGTCACGGTGCACGGCGGCCGCAAGTTCCGCGCCTACTGCCGCCAGGTGCAGATGATCTTCCAGGACCCGTTCGCCTCGCTGAACCCGGTCCACACCGTGCGGTACCACCTGACCCGGTCGCTGAAGATCCACGGCCGCGCGGGCAAGGGTTCCGCCGAGCTGGAGAAGAACCTCGAGGACCTGCTGAACCGCGTGCAACTGACTCCGCCCGAGCGCTACCTGGACAAGTTCCCGCACGAACTGTCCGGTGGTCAGCGCCAGCGGGTGTCGATCGCCCGCGCGCTCGGTGCCGACCCCGAAGCTCTGCTGGCCGACGAGCCGGTATCGATGCTGGACGTGTCGATCCGGCTCGGCGTACTGAACCTGCTGCGGGACCTGAAGGAGCGGCTCAACCTGGCCATCCTCTACATCACCCACGACATCGCGTCCGCGCGCTACTTCGCCGACGAGACCCTGGTGATGTACGCCGGCCGGATGGTCGAAGGCGGCGACTCCGAGACCGTCACCCAGAACCCCGCCCACCCGTACACCCGGCTGCTGATCGAAAGCGCGCCTGATCCGGACCGGCTGGACCGGGTCGGCGACGCCAAGCACGCTCCCGAGGACGAGGCCGGGGGTGAGCCGCCGAGCCTGATCGCCCCGCCGACCGGCTGCCGCTTCCACCCGCGCTGCGTCCACGCGATGCCGAAGTGCTCGACCGAACTGCCGCCCCGCTTCGAACTGCCGGTCATCTCCGGTGAGGGCGACCACTGGGCCGCGTGCTGGCTCTACGAGGAAGGAGCCGCGAAGTGAAGTTCCTGCTGCAGCGGATCGCGTTCTACCTGTTCACCGCCTGGGCCGCGATCACGATCAACTTCTTCATCCCGCGGATGATCCCCGGCGACCCGGTCACCTCGCTGATCAACAAGTTCCAAGGCCAGATGAGCACCGAGGCGATCAACTCGCTCTACGTGCTGTTCGGCCTGGACAAGGACGCGAGCCTGTGGAGCCAGTACATCGACTACTGGGGCCAGGTGTTCCGCGGCGACCTCGGGTTGTCGTTCACCTTCTTCCCCACGCCGGTGTCGGAGATCCTCGGCCAGAGCCTGCCGTGGACCATCGCGCTGGTCGGCATCACCACGTTCGCCAGCTTCATGATCGGTACGTCGCTCGGCGTACTGGCCGGCTGGCGCCGCGGCTCCTGGCTGGACGGGTTGTTGCCCGTCACCACCTTCCTCTCCTCGATCCCGTACTTCTGGCTCGGCCTGCTCGCCATCACCCTGCTGGCCGGGACGGACAGCTTCTTCCCGTCGTCCGGCGGTTACGAGCCCGGCCTGGTGCCGTCGTGGAACGGTGAGTTCATCGGCAGCGCGATCCAGCACAGCCTGCTGCCGGCCGTCACCATCCTGATCTCGTCGGTGAGCGGCTGGATCCTCAGCATGCGCAACATGATGGTCACGGTCGCGTCGGAGGACTACATCACCGTCGCGCACGCCAAGGGCCTGAGCGAGCGCCGGGTGATGGTCAGCTACGCCGCCCGCAACGCGCTGCTGCCGAACGTGTCCGGGTTCGCCCTGTCGCTCGGCTTCATCGTCGGCGGCACCCTGCTGGTGGAGATCGTCTTCTCCTACCCGGGCATCGGCTACAACCTCTTCCAGGCCGTCGGTTCCAAGGACTACCCGTTGATGCAGGGCGTGTTCCTGGTCATCACCATGTCGGTGCTGATCGCCAACCTGATCGCGGACGTGGCGTACCTGCTGCTCGACCCCCGCACCCGCAAGGAGGGCTGACCGATGTCCGCACCAGCCACCACCATCACTGCGGTCACCCCCGACGGTCCGGCCACCGCGGCCGCGCCGGCCAAGCGCCGCCGGTTGCGGTTCGTCGCCAACCCGAAGGCGGCGACCGGCCTGGTCGTGCTCGGCTTCTTCTGCCTGATCGCGGTCATCGGCCCGTGGATCGCGCCGTACGACCCGTCGGCGCGCAGCAGCGACCTGATCCAGGGGCCCTCGGGCAAGCACTGGTTCGGCACCACCCACCTGGGCCAGGACATCTTCAGCCAGGTGCTCGTCGGTACTCGCGGGGTCATGTTCGTCGGGCTGCTGGCCGGCCTGATCGCGACCGCGCTGTCGGTCCTGATCGGCGTCAGTTCCGGCTTCCTCGGCGGCGCGGCGGACGAGGGCCTGTCCGCGTTGTCGAACGTCTTCCTGGTCATCCCGGCCCTGCCGCTGATCATCATCGTCGCCTCCACCATCCCCGGCGCCGGTGACCTGATGGTTGCCTTGGTCATCGGCCTGACCTCGTGGGCCTGGGGAGCCCGCGTACTACGGGCGCAGACGCTCTCGCTGCGACGGCGGGACTACGTCGAGGCCGCCCGGGCCACCGGTGAGAGCACCTGGCGGATCATCACCGTCGAGATCCTGCCGAACCTGACCGCGATCATCGCGTCGGGCTTCGTCGGCACGGTGATCTTCGCCGTCATGTCCGAGATCACCCTGGCTTTCATCGGCATCTCGACCATCTCCGAGTGGAACTGGGGCACCATCCTGTTCTGGGCGCAGAGCCAGCAGGCCCTGGCCCAGGGCGCCTGGTGGTGGTTCGTTCCCGCCGGTCTGGCGATCGCGATCCTCGGTACCGCGCTGTCGCTGATCAACTTCGGCATCGACGAGTTCGTCAGCCCGCGGCTGCGCAGCGCCGGCCACACCCGGCTGAAGACCGCCGACGGCCACACGGTCAAGATGCGCGTCGGGTTCACCCCGGTGCTGTCCCAGAACGGCAAGCAGGACCCCGTCACTCCCGTGGTCCGCAAGACCGCCGACGAAGCGAAGGGCGCCGCATGAAGCCGCCAGTGCTGGAGATCAAGAACTTCAACGTCGACTACGGCCTCGGCGACCAGGCCGTCCAGGCGGTCCGCGACGTCACGCTGACCCTGCACCGCGGTGAGGTGCTCGGCCTGGCCGGCGAGTCCGGCAGCGGCAAGTCGACCCTTGCCTACGGCATCACCCGGCTGCTTCCGCCGCCCGGCGTGATCAGCGGCGGCAGCGTCATCTACCACCCGCCGGGCGGCGACCCGTACGACGTGATGGGGCTCAGCAACAGCGAGTTGCGGGCGTTCCGCTGGGCCGAGACCTCGATCGTGTTCCAGGGCGCGATGAACTCGCTCAACCCCGTGCACAAGGTCTCCACCCAGATGCTCGACGTGATCCGGGCGCACGAGCCGCAGCTGAGCCAGGAGGCCCGGGTGGCTCGGGCCAAGGAGATGCTGAAGCTGGTCGGCATCTCGGCGGACCGGATGGACGCCTACCCGCACCAACTGTCCGGCGGTATGCGGCAGCGGGTGATGATCGGGATGGCGCTCGTGCTCGAGCCGCAGGTGGTGATCATGGACGAGCCGACCACCGCGCTGGACGTGGTGATGCAGCGGCAGATCCTGGCCCAACTGGTCGAACTGCGCGAGCGGCTGGACTTCTCGGTGCTGTTCATCACCCACGACCTGTCGCTGCTGGTCGAGTTCTCCGACCGCATCGCGATCATGTACGGCGGCCGGATCGTCGAGCAGGCGAAGTCCACCGACCTGTACAAGGACTCCCTGCACCCGTACAGCGAGGGACTGCTGAAGTCCTTCCCGGCGCTCCGCGGTCCGCGCCGGGAGCTGGCCGGCATCCCCGGGTCGCCGCCCGACCTGCGCGGCATGCCCACCGGGTGTGCGTTCCATCCGCGCTGCCCGCACGCGTTCGACCGCTGCTCGACGGAGATCCCCGTCCTCGGTGTTCCCGAGGCCAGGAAGGACCCGAACCGCGAGGTGGCCTGCTGGCTCCCGGGCCGCGTTCCCGTCGCCTGATCTCCGTCGCCCTCCTACATCTCCGAAGGGAGCCAGTACGGCGCTCGCCCACCGGCGCGCGCCGTACGTTCATCCATGAACACCACAGCTGTCCCCACCACCTCACCTGTCGCGTTCACCGCCCCGGCGGCTGAGCAGGAGCTGATCTCCAGCCTGCCGTCGGACTTCCGCTGGGGAGTCGCCACCTCCGCCTACCAGATCGAGGGCGCCGTCGACGTCGACGGCCGGACCCCGTCCATCTGGGACACCTTTTGCCGGGTTCCCGGCGCGATCGACAACGGCGACCACGGCGACGTCGCCTGCGAGCACTACACCCGGATGCCCGCTGATGTTGCCCTGATCAAGGAACTCGGCCTGGACACCTACCGGTTCTCCGTGTCGTGGTCGCGGGTCCAGCCGCACGGCACGGGTCCGGTGAACCCGGCCGGCATCGGCTTCTACGACCGGCTCGTCGACGAACTCCTTGCCCAGGGCATCGACCCGTGGGTGACGCTCTACCACTGGGACCTGCCGCAGGAACTGGAGGACGCGGGCGGCTGGCCGGCGCGCGATACGGCGTACAAGTTCGCGGACTACTCGATGCTGGTGTTCGACGCGCTGAGCGACCGGGTGAACACCTGGACCACGCTGAACGAGCCGTGGTGCTCGGCGATGCTCGGCTACGCGTACGGCGTACATGCGCCGGGGCGGAAGGAGTACCCCGCGGCCGTGGCGGCGGTGCACCACCTGCTGCTCGGGCACGGCCTGGCCACCGAGCGGATGCGCGAGGCGGCCACCCGGCCGATCGACATCGGGATCACGCTGAACGCGGCGACGGCGTACCCGGCGAGCGACGCCGAGCCGGACCTCGAGGCGGCACGTCGTGCTGATGGGATGGGCGCGCGGATCTATCTGGACCCGCTGGTGCACGGACGCTACCCGGCCGACGTGATCGCGGATTTGGCCTTGGAGGGCGTCGAGATCCCCGTCCGCGACGGCGACCTGGCGACCATCTCGGCGCCGATCGACGTACTCGGGATCAACTACTACTTCAGCCAGAAGTTCACCGGCTACGACGAGCAGGGCCGCACCGTCGGCGACGACGGCCTCCCGATCAGCCGGACCCTGCCGCTGAACCGCCCTCGCACCGCGATGGACTGGGAGATCGTCCCTGAGGGCTTCACCGACCTGCTGGTCCGCATCAGCAAGGACTACCCCGGCCTCCCGATGGTCATCACCGAAAACGGCTCCGCCTACGACGACGTCCCCGACGAAACCGGCTACGTGGTCGACGAGGGCCGCACGTCGTACTTCGCCTCCCACCTGGCCGCCGTAGCCTCCGCCATCAACCAAGGCGCCGACATCCGCGGCTACCTGGCGTGGTCCCTACTGGACAACTTCGAATGGGCCTACGGCTACGACAAACGCTTCGGCATCGTCCGAGTCGACTACGAAACCCAAACCCGCATCCCAAAGCAAAGCGCCCTGTACTTAAGGGACGTCGCCATCCAGCACCGCAGCCGCTGACTGTCGCTCGAGTTGGTCAACGCTGCACCAGGCCTGACTCCTCGGAGAACCTCATCCATATCACGTCGCTGAGTTGCCGGTGGGGTGGCGGTAAATCGGTCGACGGGGGCGTTGTCGGTCGGTGAGGGTGGTGGGATGAGTAGCAGTGAGTTGTGGGATGAGGAGACGGCGCGGCGGTACGACGAGACGTCGGCGGAGATGTTCGCGCCGGAGGTGCTTGGTCCGGCGGTGGACTTTCTGGCGGAGTTGGCCGGGAAGGGGCCTGCCTTGGAGTTCGCGGTGGGGACGGGGCGGGTTGCCATTCCGCTGGTTGGGCGTGGAGTGCCGGTGACGGGGATTGAGTTGTCGGAGCCGATGGTGGCCCAACTGCGGCAGAAGGTGTCCGCGGAGCAGCTCCCGGTTGTGGTCGGCGACATGGCTACCACGACGGTGCCGGGAGAGTTCAGCCTGGTGTATCTGGTTTTCAACAGCATCTCCAACCTCCGCACCCAGGCCGAGCAGGTCGAGTGCTTCCGGAACGCGGCCAGGCATCTCGCCCCGGGTGGACGATTCGTGATCGAGCTCTGGGTCCCGCCGCTGCAACGGCTGACGCCCGGCCAGACCGCAGTACCGATGCAGCTGACGAAGGATCACCTCATCTTCGACACCTATGACGTGGTCACCCAGCAGTGCGCGTCGCACCACTACTACACCGAGCCGGACGGCACCACCCGCTACGGCTCCGGCAACTTCCGCTACATCTGGCCCTCCGAATGCGACCTGATGGCCCAGTTGGCCGGCCTCGAGGTCGAGTCCCGGTACGCCGGCTGGGACCGCGCACCTTTCACCGCGGACAGCGGGAGTCATCTCTCCGTCTGGCGCAAGCCGGCCAAGTAGTCGTCGACGGTTCTCACCATCTCCGGGATGCTCGCCCGGACGGCGATCCGCGGGGTGTCATGGCTGGATGTTGGCGGTGCGGTGGAAGGTGTTGGTGGGGTCGTACTGGCGTTTGATGGTGGCTAGGCGGGTGAGGTCGGCGGTGGAGTAGGCGCGGCGTACCGAGGCGGTGCCGTCGTCGGACAGGGTGTTGACGTAGGAGCCGCTGGAGAAGGGTTCCAGGCCGGCGGCGTAGGTGCGGGTGGCGGCGAGTCTTGTGGCGTCCTCGGCTGGGTCTGACCAGCCGGCTGAGGTGGTGAACTCGACCAAGGCGTCGCGATGGCTGTACGCCGAAGCGCCGGGTGGGACGTCGGCGATCGCGCCGCCGTTGAGGGCCAGGCGGGCGCCTATTTCGTGGCCTGGGGCAAGGAAAGCGTCGATGGCCTGGTCTGGGAGTTGGCGAAGGTAGAGGCCCTTGCAGTAGCGGCGTAGTGCGTGTTGCTCGATCTCGTCGTCGCCCGTCTGGAGGTCCAGGTAGGTGAGTTCGCGGACCCGTCGGGCGGTGGGGCGGCCGATCCCGGAGTAGGCGGTCATCAACTGTCGGCCTTCCTCTGGGTCACCCACCCAGACGAAGCCGATGCTGGCCATCCGTCGGCCGTCGAACTCGGCTGAGGGGCCGACACGTGCGACCGGCGTTGCCCGGCGTGGGGTGTGGGCGAGCAGGTCGCGCCAGCCGCGGAGCGCCGTACGGGCTTCGTCCATTTCGTAGTCGAGGTTGACGACCATCGCCTGGGTGCCGACGGGGTGGAGGCGGAACTCGAACTCGGTCACGACACCGAAGTTCCCGCCACCGCCGCGGAGCGCCCAGAACAGGTCGGGGTGGTTCTTCGCGTCGACCCGCAGTACGGCGCCATCGGCGGTGACCAGTTCGTACGAGGCGACGTTGTCGCAGGCCAGCCCGAGCAGACGGCCGAGCCAGCCGGTCCCGCCGCCGAGGGTCAGACCACCGACACCCGTGTGGGACACGTTGCCCGCCGTCGTCGCCAGGCCGTAGCGCTGAGCGGCGACATCCAGCGCGCCGAGCAGGGCTCCTCCCCCGATCCAGGCTCGCCGGGTGCCTGGATCGACGCGGACGGCCGACAGCCCGGACAGGTCGATCAGGAGGCCGTCGTCCACTACCGGGAGGCCTAGGAAGCTGTGGCCGCCGCCGCGTACGCCGATTTCCAGCCCGGCCTCCCGGCCGTACCGGATGGCGGCGACAACGTCGGCCGTGCTCGCGCACCGCGCGATCAGCGCCGGCCGGCGGTCGACGACCGCGTTCCAGACCGCCCGGCCGGCGTCGTACTCCTCGTCCCCCGGCCGTACCAGGGTGCCCTCGAAACCGCGGCTCAGGAGCCCGTCCATCTCAGCTCGCCACCTTCGCGACGAGTTCGCGGATCGCGGTCCGGCGGAACCAGGCGATCAGGCCTGCGACCAGCAGGAAGCCGAGCGCGATCGCCGGGGAGTAGCCGAGTACGAAGACGTTGGTGACCACGGCACCGGCCATCACGCCCGTCAGTCCAAGTGCGGCGAGGCCGCACAGCCGGGGCACCAACAGGCCGAGCGCGCCGGCGACTTCGAGAGCGCCGACCACGTACCGCAGCCACTGGCCGGCGCCGATCTCGGTGAACATCCCGATCATCACCTCGTTGCCGGCCAGCTTCATGAGGCCGGCGGAGACGAACTGGAACGCCAGAAACACCTGCAGGATCCACAGACCGACCGTCCCCGGCCGTACCTTCCAGGTGCTGGTCGTCGTACCGATGGTGCTCATCGCTACCTCCTTGGGTGGGTTCAGTACGACGACGATGCGCCGGGTGGTACGGCGCGGGCATCCGTGCTCACCACGGATCCACCACGGAAAGGACCACGGATGGGTGATCATGGGCGGATGGTCCCCGACGGTCAGATCGAGGTCTCGGCCCGCGAGGCCGAGGTGCTCGCCGCGATCGCCGCCCATCGCTCGAACGCCCAGATCGCCGCCGCGTTCCACATCTCGGTGCGGACGGTCGAGAGCCACGTCTCCTCCCTCCTCCGCAAGTACGGCGCCGCCGACCGCCGGGAGCTGGCTGACCTGGTGGCGGAGTCTCGGTCCGGCCCCGCGGACAGCGGCGTCGGCACCGCCGGCGGACGCGCCGGGAGGCAGGACGCCGCAGGCGGAGGCGCTGCAGGCGGAGGCGCCGCAGGCGGAGGCGCCGCAGGCGGAGGCGCCGCAGGCGGAGATGCCGCAGGCCGGAGCGTGGCGGGTGGAGGGGTCGCGGGCCGAGGCGTCGCGGGCCGAAGCGTCGCGGGCCGGAGCGTCGCGGGTGGAGGCGCCGCGGATCGGGGCGTCGCGGGCTCGGGCGTCGCGGGGTGGGGGGTGAGCGGGCTGCCTGTCAGCCGGACCACCTTCGTTGGGCGCGCGGCTGAGGTGGCGGCGGTGACCGCGGCTCTGCGGGAAGCGGGTTTGGTGACCGTGCTCGGTCCCGGGGGCATGGGCAAGACCCGGTTGGCGGCGGTGATCGCCGCGGAGTCCGCCGATCCCGGCGCGTTCGTGGATCTGGTGCCGGTGCGAAGTGGGTTGGTGGGGCGGGTGGTAGCCGGTGCGCTGGGCGTGACGGAGCGGCCGCCGCAGTCGCTGGACCAGGCGTTGGTCGATCGGTTGTCCTCAGGCCGTTCGCTGGTGGTGCTGGACAACTGCGAGCATCTCGTGGCGGAAGTCGCCGAACTGGTCGAACTGCTGCTCGCCGCCTGTCCGGAGGTGACCGTGCTCGCGACCAGCCGGGAGCGCCTCGGCGTACCGGGTGAACGCGTGGTGCTGCTGTCGCCGCTGCCGGCTGACTCGGACGGCGTCCAGCTGTTCCTGGATCGGGCGCAGGCCGTCGACCCCGCCTTCGCCGCCGACCCGGCCGACGTCGCTCAGCTGTGTGGGCGGCTGGACGGCATGCCTCTCGCGATCGAACTGGCCGCGGCCCGTACGGCGTCGCTCGGGCTGGACGGTCTGCTGGCTCTCGACGACCAGCTTCGGTTGCTCGCCGGCGGTCGCGGATCGGACCCCCGGCACCGCTCGCTGAGCGCGGTGATCGGCTGGAGCCACGACCTGCTCGACGAGCACGAGCGGGTTCTCTTCCGGCGCCTCGGGATCTACGTCGGCGGCGCGGATCTCGACGCCGCCTGCGCCACCAGCCCGGAGTACTCCCGCGGCGAGATCGCCGATCTGATCGGCCGCCTCACCGACAAGAGCCTCCTCGTACGCCGGCGCGCCCGCTGGCGTCAGCTGGAATCAGTCCGCGCCTTCGCTCTGGAACAACTCGAGTCCGCCGGCGAAACCGAAGCAGCCCGCGCACGCCACCTCCGCTGGGCCGCCACCACCGCCGCCGAGCTGGAATCACGGATCGACCTCGACCGCGCAGTTGCTGAAGCCGGCCGGGCGTCGGGTGACGGGGATCGCAGCTCGCCGGGCGGGCAGGCGGTCGCCGGCGGCTGGCGGATGGACTTCGATGACGTCGTCGACGACCTTCGCGCTGCTCTGGCCGGAACCGCCGGGGTGCCGGATTCGACGGCGCATCGCTTGGCCCGGTCGTTGGGGCATCTGTCGTTCGCCAGTCGGGGGTTCGTCGAGGCGGTTGATCATTACCGGGCAGCTGCCGAACGGGCAGAGGACGGGGTGAGCGCGGCGCGGGATCTGCGGTCGGCCGCTGATACGGCTCTCGTGCTGGCCGACGGGCCGGCCACGGTCCGGTTCCTGCTCGAGGCCGCCGAGCTGGCCGTTGCCGATGGCAATGTCCGGGCAACGATGCTGGCCTCGGCGGTGATCGCGATCAACCGCTACCCGGCCGGCCCGATGTACGCGCTGCCGCAGGACGAGAGCGCCGCTCTGCTCGCCGATGCGCTCGCGTCCGGTGAGCGCTCCCTCGACGATTCGCAGGTCGCCGCACTACTCGCCACGGCCAAAGCCTGGGAGCACGGCCCGCGACGGATCGGTGCCGACACCCAGCTCGCCAGGGAAGCCGTGGAGGCAGCCCGACGGTCCGGTGACCCAGTACTGACTGCGGGAGCGCTGGACGCACTCTGCGTCGCCCTCGGCAACGCCGGCCACCTCCGCGAGGCCCGGACCCATGCCCTGGAACGACTCCGGCTGACAGCCCCGCTCCCCCGCCACGAACCGTATGCGGCAGCCGAGATCGTCGACGCGTACCACGTGGCCGCGACTACCGCAGTCGCCACCGGCGACCTGCCGGCGGCGCTGCCCGAGTACGAGAAGATCCCGTCGCTCGTGGCCAGTGCCGGGGAGGCGGCCGGAGATCTGCTGGCCGGTGACAGCACCTACCTCTGGCTACCACGAGTGATCCGCCTCAACGGACTGACCGGGCGCTTCGACGAGTGCATCGCCGACGCCGACACTCTGTGGGCCAGGTGGGAGCGGGCCGGGTCGCCGCCGCAGGAGTGGATGTCGTCCGCTCTCGCCGTCGCCGCTATGGCTCACGGTCTGCGGCGCGACGGCTCGTACGAGACCTGGCAGCAGCGCGCGCTCGAACTCGCCCGCGCCGGGCGCCACGCGGTAGCACCATGGTTGAGCGCTGTAACCGCCTTCGCCGACGCCCGGGTCGCCGTACACAACGGCAATGGAGCCAAGACCCTGGTCGAGCAGACGTTCGCGAAGTTCGCCGAGTACTGGTGGGCGCCCTACGCACACGCCGCAGGCGCCGAACTGGCGGTCGTCATAGGCCTGCCCGATGCCGATCGTTGGCTCAGAGCCGCTGCCCCAACCGCGGCCGAGAACGACTTCGCCACCGCCTGTCTTCTGCGCGCGACCGCCCGGCTGTCCGGTGACACCACCGCCCTCCTGGAGGCCGCGGAGCGCTTCGCCCGGATCGATGCCCGGTTCGAACACGCCTGCACTCTGCTGCTGATCCCCGACCGCGCCGACGAAGGTCTGACCGCACTCTCCGAGCTGCGAGTCCCACCACCACTTACTGCAAATTGACCTCGTTGATCAGCCGGCCGTGGTTCGCGGCTTCCACCACCGGGCGCGGCACTCCTGGGATTCGCAGGTGCCGCCCGCTGCCCAAAGAGTCGGGGATCTGATCAAATAGGCAACAAGTGGTGGTCGGTGTTCCCGCGAAGTCACCGACCACCACCCTTGTTTGCGACAGATCAGCAGGTAGCCGTCGGGGCTGCCCAGTCAGCTCGGTCGTTGTAGCCGCCGTCGCCCGCGTCGCCGACTACCAGGTCGAGGACCCGGACGCCCGTCAGATCCACGTCGACAGCCTTCGGGTTGTCCCGGTCGACCACGCCGGAGTCGTACAGGACCTTGCCGTCGCCGATCACCTGGAAGGTCGACGTGCCACCCTCCGGACCGACATTCCGTACTGCGTCGTCGATCCCGACCGTCGCCCTGAACCTGCTGCACTGCTGGCCGACGTAGTACCGGACCAGCGACGGGGAGGCGACGCCGATGCCCGTCGGGTAGGTCTGGCTGACCAGGCTGATCGGTGATCCGCCGCCGACGCTCTCGTCGATCGTCGGGGACATCCAGCCGCTGGTCGCGGAGATCCACGGATGGTGCGACAGCGCCGCCGTACCGTCCGGGGGCACCGGCGCGATGATCAGCGGAGCGACCGTGGTCTGGCGCAACCGCCCGTGCCCGAGGACGTCGTACGCCGTGGTCGCGGTCAGCGCCGCGTTACCCGCCGGGGCGGTGGCGGGCAACTTCACCTTGAAGGACAAGGTGGTCTGCTGGCCTTCGGCGAGCAGCACCGGCGCCTTGCCGATCGGCGTGACGGTCCACCCTGCCGGAGCAGCCAGCGTGACCGTCGGCTTGAACACGGGCAGTACACCGTCGTTGCGTACGGCAACCTCGACGCGGAGTTCGTCGCCACCGGCAACCACCGGGGCCGTACCCTCCGGCAGGACCTGCGTGCCGACCTGGGTGACCTGCGGAATGCCGGCGGTGACGTGGGAGATCCCCGGCACACCGGTGGCAGGCTGAACCCGGAACAGCGCCGTGCCGTGCGCGGGAACCGCCGCGCTGATGGTGCCGGCGCTCTCGGTGACCGCGTTGGTCCACGCGTTCTTCAGGGTGAAGCGATCACCCTGCAGGCCGACTGCCGACGCCGTGGTGGTGAGGGTCTTCGCGCTGTCGCCCCGGTTGAGGAGCACGACCGCCCGGCCGCCGTCGGCGAGCCGCTTGACCCACGTTTCCGTAGTACCGGCCGCGCCGACGCGGACAGCCTGTACTGCGGCGCGGTCCTGGTTGATCCCGATCACGTCCGGGTCTGTCAGCATGCCGATGGTGGTCGCGCTGAGCTTCCGGACGTCGCTGCCGACGACCAGCGGAGCCGCCGCCACCGACCACAGGGTCAGTTGGGTGCGGAACTCCTCGTCGGACATGCCGAGCTCGGGAGCCAGGTAGTCCGGGTCGCTGAACGCGCCGGGCCGGACGACCTCGGGGTGCTTGGCGTTGGCGTCGTAGTTGCGCAGTACGTCCTTGAACTTGATGTCGCCCTGGAACCCGACATCGGTGTACGTCCGCCAGGACTGGGCGATGTCCGGCGCGTAGGACCAGGAGTTGATCGACTGCTGCGATTCCGGGTAGTTGCCCCAGTCGGGTGAGGTGACCGGGTTGCAGAGGTTGAAGATCATCGGCCGGCCGCTCGCGTTGTTGCGCAGCGCCTGGGCGAACTCGGTGAAGGCGGTCTTCGGATCGAGGTCCGCCGCGATCCCGCACAGGTAGTCGACCTTGACGGCGTCGAAGCCCCAGGCCGCGAACTGGTCGGCGTCACGCTGGTAGTAGCCGCCGCTGCCGAGGCCGCACTTGCCCGGGATGTACGGACCGGCGTCGGTGTAGATACCGGCCTTCAGGCCCTTGCCGTGGATGTAGTCGACCAGCGGCTTCAGGCCGTTGGGGAACTTGGCCGGGTTCGGCACCAGGTCGCCGGCCTCGCTGCGCGACTGGTCTGCCTGCCAGCCACCGTCCAGCCAGACGATGTCGTAGCCGGCCTTCGCGAGACCGCGGTCGACCATCGCGTCGGCGACCGAACGGATGCTGGTCTCGGTGAAGTCACCACCGAGTCCGTAGTACGTGTTCCAGCCCATGTACGGCGTCGGGCTGAGCACCGCGGGCTCCTGGGTGGGCGTTGCGGACGCCGGCGCCGCGATCGAAGCGGTCACCAGGACCGCCGCGATCAGGCCGCCGAGCAGGGCGGGTAGTCGTTTCACGTCGTAATCCTTTGCTGCCAGGGACGGGACGGGTCAGTCGAGGGTCTCGACGACCAGGCAGTGCGAATCGGTCGTGCCGTCCGGGAGGACGCCGACCTGGAGGAGGTAGCTGCCCGGGTAGGTCTCATCGCCCACCCGGTAGTTCTTGGCGGGATCCAGCTGGGCCAGCGGGATCCGTCGGGGTCGCGTCGGCAGGGTGCCGCGGACGTTGCTGTCGCCGGTGTTCCAGAGGAACACGACCGACCGGTCGGCGCCGACGTACTGCACGCCGGCGACCGGGCCTTCGCTCAACCAATAGACGTCGCCTTCAGCAACGACCTGGCGGATCTCGCGGTACTTCGTGACGTGGCCGGCGGCAACAGTCAGCTGCCGGTCAGTCCACTTCGACAGGTTCGCGCCGATGCCGAGCCCGCCGGCCATCGCGGCGTGGAAGCGGAAGTCGAGCGAGCGTTCGCGGCCGTCATGGGTGCCTTCGGCATCGGTCACCCACGAGCTCATCAAATGCGGCGAGTATCCGGTCAGGAAGCCGCGCTGGATCTTCAGCCGATCGAGTGGCGCGGTGTTGTCGCTCGGCCAGAGGGTGTCGACCCGCGCGGCCATTCCGAGATCGACGCGGGCCCCTCCCCCGGCACAGCCCTCGACGAACACCTGCGGGTGGTCCGCCCGAAGCCGGTCGAGGATTTTGTAGAGGTTGGTGACGACGTCTCCGTCGAGATCCCGCCTCTGGTCACCCGCATCGAGGCGCGCGCGGTTGGCGTCCCACTTCAGATAGCTGATCTCGTACGACGACAGCAGCCGGTCGAGCGTCTCCCAGATCCACTCGGCCACGTCGTTCCGGCTCAGATCCAGCAACAGCTGGTTGCGGATCAGCAGGGGCTCACGGCCTTCGGTGCGCAGGATCCACTCGGGGTGTTTGGCCGCCAGCGCGGAACCGGGGCTGACGGACTCGGGCTCCACCCACAGACCGAAGCCGAGACCTAGCTCCTTCAGGTCCGTGATGAACGACCCGAGCCCGTCGGGGAAGGCGGCCGGATCCACCTCCCAGTCCCCCAGTCCCGCGGTGTCGTCCGACCGGCCGACGAACCAGCCGTCGTCGACCACGAACGTCTCCACCCCGGCCCGCACTGCTCTCCGGGCCAGCTCGAGTTGCTGATCCGCCCGTACGTCGAACTCGGTGGCGAACCACGAGTTGTAGACCACCTTCTGGGGCAGACCTCTGGCGAACGAGCGCTGGTAAGCGTGGAAGGCCCGGGCGAGACCGTCGGGGCCTTCGGAACTACACGCGCCGACAGCCACCGGGGAGACCCAGGATGATCCCGGGGCGAGGGCGAGACCGAGGCTGGACGGAGCCCGGCCCGCCTGGATCCGGGTCTGCCCGGTGGTGTCGACGTCCGCGCTCAACTGCCACGAACCGGACCATGCGAGCTGTACGCCCCAGGTGGTACCGGCCGGGTCTTCGATGTCGGCGACGGACAGGAAGGGTGAATAGGAATGCCCGGTGATGCCTTGCCTGCTGTCGACGCTGAACCGCCCTCGCCGGAGTACGACCTCACCTTGCTGGAACTCGCCGTTCCATTCACCCCAGAGGTGGCGGATCAACGCGCCGCTCAGGGTGGGAATGACGAAGCCCGCCGAGTCGTGGTGATGCAGGGTGAGCTGCTCGGAGCCGTCGTTGAAGACAGACACCCAACGTTCGACGACATCTTGGTCGGCAGGCATCCGGTAATGCAGAACAAGCCGGAGTGATCGCAGGGAGTCGACAAACGTGAGCTCCAACGAATCGCCGCCTCCGGCGCCGACCGGGGTGGGGGTAGGGGCGTTGACGGAGGCGAGGACGGCTGCGCCGGGCGAGGTTGAAGCGGCTTCGCGGGCTGCTGCGGTGGAGCCGGTGGCTTCGGTGAACACCGGTCGTAGTTCGTCGGAGCCGTCCGGGCCTGACACCACCAACTCGGCTGGGCTGGTGTAGCGGACGCCCCGTACTGCGTATTCGAGGGGTTCGACGTCTGCTCGAGGCAGGAAGTGCTCGGTGCCGACGGGCGCGACCGTGGAAGGGCCGTCGGCAACGGCGTGCGGGCCCCAGGCAACCAGCGAGGCCCAGCGTCCATGCGAGGGCACCTCCACCACGTACGAGGTGGTTGCTCCGCGCAACGTCCACCTCACTTGACGGCTCCGATCGCCAGCCCGGAGACGAAGTGCTTCTGGAACTTCAGGAACACCGCGAGGGTGGGAACGGCCGCGATCACGGTGCCTGCGGCAATCACGTTCCAGGAGGACACGAACAGACCCTGCAGACCGAGCAGCGCCGGCGTGACCGGCATCTTCTCGCCGGAGCGGATCACCGTGATCGACCAGAGCAGGTCGTTGAAGATCCAGGTGAAGGACAGAGCGCCGAGCGCGGCCATCGCCGGGCGCGTGAGCGGCAGGATGACAGCGGCGTAGATCTTCCCCGGCCCGGCGCCGTCGATCGTCGCCGCCTCCTGGATCTCCTTCGGCAGATCCCGCATGAACCCGTGCAGCACGAACGTGTAGAACCCCAGACCGAACCCGACGTGCACGGCGATCAACGCGTACAGCGTGTCGTAGTACCCGGTCAGTTCCACGAACCGCGAGATCGGGATCAGCAGGATCTGCGGCGGCAGCAGGTTCCCCATCAACATCAGCAACAAGACGGTCCGCCGGAACGGGATGCTGTACCGCGCCAGCCCGTACGCCGCCGTCGACGCCAATCCCAGGCTCAGGATCACCGCCGGGATCGTCACCGCCAGCGAGTTCATCAACGCGCGGAACTCGTCCGCGTCCTCCCACGCCGACTTGTAAGTCGAGAAGGTGAACGAGTGCGGCAACGACCCCAGCCCGTTGGCCGCCACGTCGTCGAAGCTACGGAACGAGATCACGATCACCCAGAGGATCGGCGCGACCCACAGGAACGAGATGAGCCCCATCGCCACGTGGTAGCCAGAGGTCTTGAGGCGATTCACTTGAGGTGTCGCGAGAAGGCCCCGTCCTTCAGGACGGGGACGAACCGCGACTCCCTCCCTTCGGGGATCGGGGACTGTCGGTCCCGGCTGATTGGATAGATGGCATGACCCGGTTCCGGATGTACCCGACTCCCACGCAGCAGGCCGCGTTGCTGCAGCAGTGCGGGCACGCGCGGTACGTGTGGAATCTCGCACTTGAGCAGTGGTCGATGTGGACTCGCAGCAAAGGCCCGACGCCCGGGTACGTCGAGCAGGCACGGCAACTGACCGAGGCACGGAGTGCAGTCGGCTGGCTGCGGGCAGGCTCGCAGACAGTCCAGCAGCAGGCCCTGCGGGACTTCGACCAGGCGATCAAGAACTTCCATGCTGGCACCCACCGCAGGCCGACGTGGCGCAAGGCAGGGCTCAACGAGGGGTTCCGCATCGTCGGCGCCCAGGCATCCCGCGTGATGAAGCTGAGCCGGAAATGGGCACGGGTGCTGGTGCCCAAGATCGGCTGGGTGCGGTTCCGGCAGTCCCGTGCCATTCCGGACGCAAAGTCGTACCGCATCACCTACGACCGGGCGGGTCGGTGGCATATCGCGTTCGCTGTCATCCCGCCGCAGATCCCCGCAGCCGGGACGGGTGAGGTCGTCGGGGTGGACCGCGGAGTCACCATCGCGGCCGCCCTGTCCACCGGCGAACTTCTGACCTGCCCCGGTCTGTCGCAACGTGAACAGGAACGGCTCAAGCACCTGCAACGCTGTCTTGCCCGGTCCCGTCGCGGCTCCAACCGGCGTCGGCGGGTGAAGGCCGCGATCGCCAAGCTGTACGCCCGTGCCGGTGACCGTCGCAAAGATTGGGTGGAGAAGACCAGCACCGACCTGGCACGGCGGTTCGATGTCATCCGGGTGGAGGACTTGCGGGTCACCCAGATGACCAGACGCCCCCGGCCCAAACCCCACCCCGAACGACCGGGCGTCTACCTGCGGAACCGTCGCCGCGCCAAAGCGGGACTGAACCGGGGCATCCTGGCCAGCGGGTGGGGGCTGCTCGTCCAGCGCCTGGAGCACAAGGCAGCGGGACGTGTCGAGAGAATCAATCCTGCGTACACATCGCAGACCTGCAGCGCCTGTGGGCACTGCGCACCAGAGAACCGCGAGAACCAAGCGGTGTTCCGGTGCACAGCCTGCGGACATCAGGCGAACGCGGACGTGAACGCGGCAGTCAACATCGCGGCCGGACGGGCCGCCAGCGCACGCCGAGAGACGCCCGTACGGGTCTCGCTGAAGCGTGAACCTCAACACGCTACCTCCAGGTAGTGGTTGGAATCCCCGACTCTTCAGGGGCGGGGAGGACGTCAAGTCTCCTCCCGGAAGGCGCGGATCAGATAGCCGAGGATGACCGCGAGGGCGAGGATGAAGATCACCACGGCGATCGCGGACGCGTAGCCCAACTGGGTGGACTGGAACGCGGTCGAGTACATGTAGGTGCTGAGCAGTTCGGACGAGTGGTACGGCCCGCCCCTGGTCATCGACCAGACGATGTCGAACGACCGGAGCGAATCGATCACGATCACCGACAGCACGACCGAGTTCACGCCCTTCAACTGCGGGATCGTGACGTACCGCGTCCGCTGCCAGGCTGAGGCTCCGTCCACCTTGGCGGCCTCGTAGAGAGCCGGGTCGACCGCCTTCAGGCCGGCCAGGTAGAGCACCATCACGTAGCCGATCTGCCGCCACAACGCGGGCAGGATCACGGCGTACAGGGCGGTGTCGGGGTCGGCCAGCCACGGCCTGATGAAGTCGCCCAGGCCGACGCCCCGCAGTACGGAGTCGATCAGGCCGTCCGGCTGGTAGAAGACCCGCCAGATCAGCGCGGTGACGACCAGCGAGAAGACCACCGGGGTGAACAGCGCGGCCCGGTAGATGCCGACGCCGCGGCGTTCCTTCTGCAGCAGCAGCGCCATCCCGAACCCGCCGATGACGCTGAGGCCGCCGAAGAGCACCAGCCAGATCGCGGTGTTCTTCAGCGCGGTCCGGAAGATCGGGTCCGAGACCATGTCGCCGAAGTTGCCGAGGCCGACGAACGTCGGTGCCGACAGACCGTCCCACCGGGTCAGCGAGAGCCAGAATCCCTGCAGGGCGGGCCAGAACACCCAGACCGCCTCGATCGCGAACGGGATGAAGACGAAGGCGAGGATGAGCGGCGATACTCGCCAGGGGCGTCGCTCACCGCCCCGCGCCCGGCCGCCGGAGCGCGGCGGCGGGCTCGGAGTGGGCTCAGCCTCGACTGCTGTCGCGGTCACGCCTGGAAGACCTTCTCCGCCGCGGCCTGCCAGTCCTTGAGGATCTTGTCGAGCTGGTCCGGCTTGTCCAGGAACTTGGTCAGCGCGGCATCAGCGGTCGGCTGCAGCGCGTCGCTCGAGTCGCGGTTGAAGAACTGGGTCAGCTCCTGCGCGCCCTCGATCATCGCCTTGCCCTTCTGTACGAGCGGGGTGTCGGCGGACTTGCCGTCCGGGTTCGCGGGGATCGCCGTACCGGAGGAGCTCTGCACGTAGATCTCCTGCGCCTCGGGCGTCGCCAGCCAGGTCAGGAACTTCTTCACGCCCTCGGGGTCCTTCGCCTTCTTCGAGGCGAAGTAGCCGTCGGTCGGCGCCTCCTCGGCGACCGGGACGGACGGGTCGATGATCGGGAACTGGAAGAAGTCGATGTCGTCGAGCGCGTCCTTCGGGGCCGAGTCGGCGAAGAAGGTGCCGATCAGGAACATTCCGGTCTTGCCGGCCAGCAGCGCGGACGTCGCCTCCTGGAAGGGGAACGACTTGCCCTTGGGGTCGAAGTACGGGAGGGCTTCCTGCCACTTGGTGAAGACGGCCTTCACCTTCGGGTCATCGAAGCGGCCCTCGCCGGCCAGCAACTGGCGGTGGAACGGGGCACCGTTGATCCGGATGTTGAGGTAGTCGAACCAGGCCGACGCCACCCACGGGGTGTCGCCCAGACCGATGCCGATCGGCGGAACGCCCTTGCTCTGGATCGTCTTGCAGACGGCGATGAACTCGTCCCAGGTCTTCGGCGGCGTGACGCCCCACTTGGCGAAGTTCGACTTGCGGTAGAACATCCCCCACCAGTAGTAGCTGGTCGGCACGAAGATCTTCTCGCCGTTGCTGCTGGTGGACAGCGTCTGCATCGACTGCGGGTAGTTCTTCATGCTGTCCCAGACGCTGGAGACGTCCAGCAGCAGGTCCTTCTTGGCGTACGAGTCCGCCACCGAGCCGGCGTACCAGGTGTAGACGTCCGGCGGGTTGGCCGAGGTCAGGTACGTCGGGAGCTGGGTGCGGAAGATCTCCGAGGCGACGGTGTTCAGCTTCGCCGTGCTGCCGCCGGTCTTGTTGTAGGCCTCGACCAGCTTCTCCATCGCGGCCTTCGCCTGCTCCGAGGAGAGGTTCGACTGCAGCGAGAGTTGTCCGGTCGCCCCGGCACTGCTGCCCGAACCGGGCGACGAGGTCGAGGTCGCGCACCCCGGGATCAGGGTCGCGGCCCCGAGCATCCCGAGCCCTTTGAGAAACGTCCGCCGATCCGTCATGCCCTACTCCTGAGATCTCGGCACGCGGTCTTCGCGGTGCCAGGTTTTGAGTGGTTCGCGGCGTGGGGGATCTTGCTGCCGCTGGGGAGGATCTTGCTGCCGCCGCCTCGACGTGTCAATATTAATTCGTAAATTACGATGAAATCGCTTGACGTGGTCAGATGCTCACGATCAAGGTGAGCTGCATCGTTGGAGAGATGGAGGATCCGTGCGTCTGGCCGATCGAGTCATCGTGGTGACCGGTGCCGCCACCGGCATCGGGGCCGCCTGCGTGCGGCGCTTGCTGGACGAGGGAGCCTCCGTCGTCCAGGTCGACCTGCGGCCCTGCAAGGAGACGGCCGGGACCATCGCGGTCGTCGGCGACGTGTCCTCACCGGACACCTGGGCCGAAGTACTGTCCCGCGGCCGCGACGACCTCGGCCCGATCGACGGGCTGGTCAGCAACGCGTTCACGGTCGACGTGCGGCCGGCTCACGAGCTGACTTCGGAGTCCTGGCAACGCCAACTCGACGTGAACCTCACCGCCGCCTTCCTCGGCTTCAGGACCCTGTACTCCGACCTGTCGGCGCGCGGCGGATCCGTAGTACTGGTGTCGTCGGTGCACGCACTGGCCGGGATCCCCGGGCATCCTGCGTACGCCGCGAGCAAGGGGGCACTGGTGGCACTCGGGCGGCAACTGGCGGTGGAGTACGGCGGATCCATCCGGGTGAACACAGTGCTTCCGGGTCCTGTCGACACCGCGGCGTGGGACCGTGTCACCGCCGAGGGAAAGGCCCAGAGTGCGCGGGCGACCGCGATCGGGCGGCTCGGTCGCCCGGACGAGGTGGCTGCCGCGGTGACGTTCCTGGTGTCGGAAGAGGCGTCGTTCGTGACGGCCGCCAGCCTGGTGGTCGACGGTGGTTGGTCAGCGGTCAAGGACTCGGCATGAAGGTGAGTGCGTGGTGACGGGGATTCAGCGCGGAGTGTCGCGGGGACTGCACGGGCAGATCGTGGAGGTGATGGCACAGCGCATCCTGTCGGGGCAGATCCCCGAGGGCGCGACGATCAACGTGCCCGATCTGCAGGCGGATCTCGGCGTCAGCCTGACCGCGGTGCGGGAGGCGCTGAAGGTGCTGACCGCGAAGGGACTCGTCGACGCGCGGCAGAAGCGCGGCACGTTCGTCCGGCCCCGGTCGGACTGGAACCTGCTCGACGCGGACATGATCCGCTGGCACTTCGACGACGACGTCCGGCCGGAACTGCTGGAGGAACTGCACGAGGTGCGCGGCATCGTCGAACCGGCGGCGGCCCGGCTGGCCGCAGTACGGGCTTCGGACGCGCAGGTCGCCGCGCTGGACGTGGCGTTGGCGGCGATGTCGTCGGCCACTGACGACCGGGCCGCGGTCGCGGCGGATCTCGCGTTCCACAAGGCTCTGCTCGCTGCCACCGGCAACGAGTTGCTCACCAAGATGGAGGTCATCATGGAGACCGGCCTGGCCGATCGCGACCGGCTGGTCCACCGGGTGAAGCCCTCGGACGATCCCGTACCGAGCCACGCGCGCGTGGTCGAGGCGGTCCGGGCTCACGACCCCGAAGGGGCCGAACTGGCGATGCGGGAACTTCTGGCGAAGGCAGCCGAGGACCTGTCCGCAGTACGGGACTCGTCGGGTCGGGGTCGCGCGTGAAGATCGAGCGGATCGAGACGTTCCTCGTCCCACCGCGGTGGTTGTTCTGCCGGATCGAGACCAGTGACGGCGTCGTCGGCTGGGGCGAGCCGGTCGTCGAGGGTCGCGCCGAGGTGGTGCGGACGGCGATCGAGGTGCTGTCGGAGTACTTGATCGGCCAGGACCCGCTGCAGATCGAACGGCACTGGCAGATCCTGTCCAAGGGCGGCTTCTACCGCGGCGGTCCGGTGCTGAGCAGCGCGGTCGCCGGGCTGGATCACGCGCTCTGGGACATCGCCGGGAAGGTCTATGGCGCGCCCGTCGCGTCGTTGCTCGGCGGGCGGGTGCGGGATCGCGTCCGGGTCTACGCCTGGGTCGGCGGCGACGAGCCGGCCGAGATCGCGGACCAGGTCGCGGCGCAGGTCGACGCGGGGATGACCGCGGTGAAGATGAACGCGAGCGGGCGGATCCAGCCGTCTCCTTCGCTGGCGGAACTCAACTCCATCGTGGCCCGGATGGCGGCCGCGCGTTCTGTGCTCGGAGATGAGCGGGACGTGGCGATCGACCTGCATGGGCGGGTGGGAGTCGCCGCCGCCCGGCGGATCCTGCATGCGGTGGAGGATCAGCATCCGCTGTTCGTCGAGGAGCCGGTGCTGCCGGAGCATCTGCATCACCTGGGTGAGGTGATCGGTAGTTCCACCGTGCCTGTCGCTCTGGGCGAGCGCTTGTACAGCCGCTCCGACTTCGTTCCCGCCTTGGATGCGGGAGTTGCCGTGGTGCAACCTGATGTGTCGCATGCCGGTGGGATCTCGGAGTTGCGGCGGATCGCAGTACTGGCTGAGACGCATGGTGCGCTGTTCGCACCGCACTGCCCGCTCGGGCCGATCTCGCTCGCGGCGAGCCTGCAGGTCTCATTCGCCACGCCGAACTTCTTGATCCAGGAGCAGAGTCGGGGGATCCACTACAACGTGGAGAGCGATCTGACGGCATACGTGACGGATCCTTCGCCGTTCGCTTGGGTGGACGGACATGCGGAGTGGAATCCCCTGCCGGGGTTGGGGATCATGGTCGACGAGGCCGCGGTCCGCGAGGCCGACAAGAAGGGTCACGGCTGGCGCAACCCGGTGTGGACGCACGAGGACGGATCGTTCGCGGAATGGTGACGCCTGATTTGCCGATCAACGAGGTCGCCGTCGACCTGGAGGACGGCGGCCGCTGGACCTCCTTGTCCTTGGGCGGACGCGAGTGGTTCTGGTCAGGCCCCGGCCTTCACACCGGCCCTCGCGACGGGCTGGAGTCCTATGTCGACGTCGGCGGCCTGGACGAGTGCTTCCCGACGGTCCGAGGCGTCCCCGACCATGGTGGTCTGTGGAATCAGCCTTGGTCCTCGCTGGAGGAGGACGAGGACTGGGACGCGGTTCACTACGAGGATGCGGTGCTGCTGCGCCGCTTCAACGGCGGCGACGTACCGGCTGAGGCCGAAACGCACACCATCTGGACCGACTACCGCCTGATCGCTCCACCCGGCTATCGGTTCCTCTGGGCCGCTCACGCGCTGCTGGACTGCGCGGTCGGAGCCTTTGTCGACGCCCCGGCCGGCACTGTCTGTCGCTTGTATCCGGAGGCTGCCGGATTGGTCGATTTCCCGCCTGGTGCCCCTTGGGTCGAGGGCCTTTGGCCCACGCCGGCCGGGCTTGAGCTCAGCAGTTACGATCCCTCGGACGGTACGGCCGTCGGCGCCGTGCTGGTCGACTGCCCGACCGCTGCCGTCGTCGATGGTCCGCTCGAGCTCAGTTTCGCTCTCGATTGCCCTGGGCAACCGACTACCGTGGCCTTGTGGCGCAACCTCGGCGGGTTTCCGGCCGGCGATCCGTACCGCAGCCTGGGTGTCGAGCCGATGCTCGGTCGCGTCTTCGACCTCGCGGAGGCGGGACCTGATGATGCCGCGGTGGTGCCGGAGTCGGGTGTGCTGACCTGGCGGCTTGTGGTGTCCGCCAGGTCAGTCTGATGGTTCTGCTACCCGAGCGGCAGGTCGAGCACAACGTTCGGGACGGTCGTGGAGTTGGCGGTGCGGATGCTGTTCAGTTCGGCCGGCGTGATCGCACGCCGGTAGATGCGGACCTCGTCCAGCGAACCGTCGAAGTGGTGAGCCCCGTCGAGCCGCTGACCGACATACATCTTGAATGGTCTGCCGGGACTGACCGACCCGGCCGGCGCCGCGGTGGTCGCGGCTTGCACCCCGTCGACCCAGATCGACAGCGTGCCCGCCTTGCGTTGCAGGGCGACGTGATGCCACGCGTTGTCGTTGTAGGCCTTGGTGGTGGCGACGGCCGCGGTGTTCCCGTTGGTGGTGATGAGGCCGCGGATCCGGCTGCTCCCTGGTTCGGCGCGGAGCCAGAACTGGGAGAACTCGTTGATCCCGTAAGCCCAGAAGATCGCCTGGTTCGCAGTACTGGCGCCGTACTTGATCCACGCCATCGCCGTGAAGTCACCCGCTCCGACGGCCAGCGACTCGGCGAAGGGCAACTGGATCGCGTCGTCCACGCCGTCGAGATCCCGCGCCTGGCCGAACTTCCCGGTCACCGCGGTCGTGCCGCCGCGAAGGATGCCGTTGTTGCCGAGACCGGAGACATCCGGCGTGGTCGGCCCGGCCGCGCCGTCGGGGTGACCGATGTCAGTCTCGGTGAAACGAGCGAAGCGGATCTGGTCCCGCGCGTCGACTGTTCCGCCTTCGTAGAGCAGCCCGATCTCACCGGTGTCGAGCACCGTCATGTCGGAGTACCCCGACCAGTCGCTGGTGATCCTGGTGCCGTCGGCAACCGACTGCCAGGTCTTGCCCTCGTCGAAGCTCGACCTGATCGTCAGGTACCGGCGCCGCTCCGGATCAGCCGGCGACGCGAACAGGATCCGGTTGTACTTCGCTCCCTGGTCCGTCGCCCGCAATCGGAGCAACGATCCCTGCACGATCGGCGTGGTCAGACCCGGGATGGTCGTGTAGTTCGTCGCGTAGGTCTCGCCTCCATCGTTGCTGATGGCATAGGCACGACTGTCGTTGCCAGTACCGGCACTGTTGTTCCTGGCGCCGGCATAGATGCCGCCGTCAACCTTCTCGACGACGCTGATCTCCTGCGGGACCATCCCGTCGCTACGCAGGTCGGTTGCGCCCTTGTGCCAGGTCTCGCCGTGGTCGTCGCTGTAGACGAGTTGCCCAGCGCCTCTCCCGCCGACGTCGTAGTTGGTCCCGGCGACCAAACGCCCTTTGGGCGCTCCGCGGGTCAACTGGATGCCGTGCACCGGGCCGGTCGCGTACCAGCCCCAGGTCGGGTCGTCGATCTGGTCGCCGATGTTCCTCGCCGTACTGAACGTCTTCCCGTCGTCATCGCTGAACTGGACGTACGGCGTTCGCGGGCGGCTCGTAGTACCGGGGTCCATCGTGGTGAGCAGCACGATCCGGCCCGTCTCCAGGTCCACGATCGGTGCCGGGTTGCCCCGGGTGGCGACGGCTTCGGGGTCTGCGTCGGTGCCGGACAGCACGATCTGCTGGGGAGACCAGGTCCGGCCGTCGTCCTCGGACCGGCGGACGACCAGGTCGATCTCCTGGGAGTCGCCACACCAGGTGCGGCGCGCTTCGGCGAAGGCGAGCAGAGTGCCGAGTTTGGTCCGGACGATCGCGGGGATGCGGTAGCAGCCGTACCCGGCGAACCCCTTGTCGAAGAGGACGGTCTGGGTGACGGCGGCATCGGCGGGTTGGGTCTGCTGCGGCGCGGCGACGAGGCCGGCGCCAAGCAACAGCAGTGGGACGAAGAGGCGGCGGAATCTTGGCATGAGTGTCGGTTCCTGCCTTCCGATGAACGGAAAGTAAACAACGGGGCGGGTTGCTACACCCGTAACTTCTCCACCTCTCTGGGGTGTGAAACCTTGGACATCCCACGTCCTATGTCTTGATCGATCAAATCGTCGGCACGACCGTCCGCGGTCGTGCCATACGGTGAACCCGGGCAACCGAAGGAGACTGTTGTGGACCTGCTGGCGGAGCTCAGCCGACGCAGAGTACTGGCCATCATCCGGGCCGATGGACCGGACCGGGCGCTGGAATGCATCCGGACTCTGGTCGAGGCCGGCATCACCGCGCTGGAGGTGTCACTGACCACGCCCGGCGGCTCGGAGGCGATCACCAAGGCGCGGTCCGAGTTCGACCCGTCGGTCCTGCTCGGCGCCGGGACTGTGGTCAGCGCCGCTCAGGCCGACGAGGTCGCTGCGGCGGGTGCTGGCTTCGTGGTCACGCCCGCCATCACCCGGGGCTCCCACCGCACTGTGGAACTCGGCCTGCCGTTGCTGTGCGGCGCGCTCACCCCCACCGAGGTCGTCGGAGCGCTCGATCTCGGCGCGCTCGCGGTGAAGATCTTTCCCGCGAAACTCCACGGCCCGGGCTACCTTCGCGAACTTCGTGCTCCCCTCCCGAACGCCCCGCTCATCGCCGTCGGCGGCATCGACGCGACCTCGGCCCCCGAGTACCTGGCCGCCGGCGCCTTCGCCGTCGGCATCGGCTCCCCACTGCTGGGCGACGCCGGCACAGGCGGCTCCCAATCCGACCTGGCGATGCGCGCCGCCGAGTTCCTCAAGGCAGTCGCCGATGCCTGACCTTCCAGCTTCCACCGGCCTGCGGCGCCCCTACGTCCACAGCCGGCGCGCTCACGTCCACAGCCGGCGCGCTCACCTCCGGTGCGGCACGCGCACGCGCACGCCTCAGCCCTTCCACCTGCTTACGGAGGTCTGATGCCGGACGTTCTCACCTTCGGCGAGGCGATGGTTTCGTTGCGCTCCAAGTCCGCTCTGCGGATGGGCGGCGACGTTCACCTGTCCGTCGCCGGCTCCGAGAGCAACGTCGCGATCGGCCTGGCCCGCCTCGGCCACGACGTCGCCTGGGTAGGCGCCGTCGGCAACGACGAACCCGGCCAACTGATCCGGCGAACCCTCCGCGCCGAAGCCGTCGACACCACCTACCTGCGGTTCTCCGACGACTCGTTCACCGGCTTCATCGCGTTCGACCAGCCGGCCCACGACATCACCAGGGTCAGCTACCACCGTCGCGGTTCGGCCGGCTCCACCCTGACCGCCGACGAATGCACCGCCGCCCTAGCCGCCGCGACACCCCGCCTGCTGCACGTCACCGGAATCACCCCAGCCCTGTCGGACTCGGCCCGCGCAGCGACGCTGGCCGCAGTACGGGGTGCTGCTGGGGCCAAGGTCTCGCTGGACGTGAACTACCGAGGCCGACTGTGGTCCCGCGCCGAAGCATCCGCAGTACTGCGTGAACTGCTCCCCCACGTCACCACGATCTTCGCCTCGGAGGACGAACTCGACATCCTCACCGACGCCACCGACTCCGTCGCCGACCTCCTCACCACCAATGTCGAAGAGGTCGTCATCACGGCGGGCGCCAAGGGCGCCTGGTCCCACACGACGGCGGGCACGATACACCGCCCGGCCCTCCCGGTCACGGTCGTCGACTCGATCGGCGCCGGCGATGCCTTCGTCTCCGGCTACCTGTCCGCCGCGCTCGACAACCTCCCATCCGAGGACCGTCTGGCCCGCGCTACGACCTCCGGCGCCTTCTGCGTCGGCGCCCACGGCGACTGGGAATCCCTCCCGACCCGCGACGACCTGACCCTCCTCAACCACGCCCACGGCACCGCCCTGCGCTGACCGATTGCGCAGCGGACCGCTGGGTAGTGGGATGAGGTGCCTGGAGTTCCTCACACCATCGGGAGTGCTTCGTGGACGGCTATCCGAAACTGATGCATACCGCGCTGGACACGACGGACGCGCGCGGGTTGGCGGAGTTCTACCGAGAGTTGCTGGGGCTGCGGTACCGGCCGGGTGACGAGCCGCCGTCCGACGGCGCCGACGACGCGGACTGGCTGGTGCTGGTGGACAGCGAGGGGAAGCGGAAGCTGGCGTTCCAGGAGGTCAGCGACCTGCCTGCGTCGACCTGGCCCTCCGCTGAGGTGCCGATGCAACTGCATCTCGACTTCGCCGTCCCCACCGTTGAGGACCTCCAGCGTCACCGTCAGCGGGCGGAAGATCTCGGCGGGAAGCTGCTCCTGGATCGCACCGACGAGGGAGGCGAGCCGCTGTACGTGCTCGCTGACCCCGCCGGCCACCCGTTCTGTGTCCTCGTCGCCCCGCAGGAATGCTGACCGTGCCCTACAACGGCTTACCCGACTGGATCTGAGCCCTGGATCAGGTCGGCCTGCGCCTCGATCTCGGATTCCGGGTCGATCGGCAGCACGATCGTGAAGCGGGTGTCGCCGGGCTGGGACTCGACCCGCAGGTCGCCGTGGTGCTTCTTCACCACGATCCGCCAGGAGATGTCCAGGCCCAGGCCGGTGCCCTCACCGATCGGCTTGGTGGTGAAGAACGGCTCGAAGATGCGGTTCCGGATCTCCTTCGGGATGCCGGGACCGGTGTCGCCGATCTCGACCACGGCGTAGGCCCCGTCGTGCTTGGTCCGGATGGTCAGCGTGCCGGAACCGTTCATCGCCGAGACCGCGTTGTCGATGATGTTGGTCCAGACCTGGTTCAGCTCGGCCGCGTACGCCGGGATCGGCGGCAGGTCCGGGTCGAAGTCCTTCACGACGGTCAGGCCCTCGAACTTGCCCGACATCATCACCATCGTCGACTTCAGCAACTCCCGCAGATCCACCACCTGGTACGGCGCCCGGTCGATCTGCGAGTACTGCTTGGCCGCGCCGACCAGGGTGGAGATCCGGGTGACCGAGTCGTCGATCTCGTTCATCAGCGACTCGGTGTCGATCGTGTACATCAGCCACCGGACAGCACCCTCCAGGTACTCCGGTCCGACCGCCGTCAGCACCCCCTCCATCCACGGCACGTCCAGCCCGACCGCGGCCAGCACCGGCGCGACGTCCCAGCTGTTGCGGACGTCGTGGTCGTCCAGCCAGTCGGTCAGCGCGTCCTCGGCGTCGCTGAGCTCCATCGGCGACAGGTCCCGCGCCTTCGCCACCCGCTCGACCGCGTCCTCCTGGATCGCGACGATCTGGTGCAGCTTGGTCGCGTCGAGGGTGCCGTCGGCAAGCATCGCCAGCTTCGACCGCATCCCGGCGACCCGTTGCCGCAGGGTCGCGGCGGCCCGGACCGCTGCCGCGGCCGGGTTGTTCAGCTCGTGCGTGAGGCCGGCCGACAAGGAGCCCAGGGCAAGCAACCGCTCCCGCTGGCCCATCGTCTCGTTGGTCCGGCGCATCCCCATCGCGAAGCCCTCGATCAGGTGCACCGCCATCGGGAACCAGGTGTTCATCATCTCCGCCATCGCGGCCGCGTCGACGACGAAGAACTCCGACGGCTCGAGCACGTACATCGAGGCCGTGTAGCCCTTGCGGTCGTCGGCCCCGAAGAAGGCGTTGAACGCACCGGCGTACACCCCGCGCTGCGAGGTGCGGTTGATCTCGACCTCCTCGCCCTGCAGCAGCTTGCACAAGCGCAGCCCGCCGGACATCAGCACGTAGCAGCAGGTGGCCTCGTCGCCCTCGGCGAAGACGCGGCCCTCCTCGACGTCGACGACGTACCCGGAGCGGACCAGCCAGTCCAGCTGGTCGTCGGTCAGAGACTCGAACAGGAACAGTGTGCGCAGTTCATCGCGCGTGATCCGGCGCGGTTCGTCGGTCCCCGACATGGACGCGGACTCGGTCATCAGAGCATCTCCAGGTATCGGTGCACCAAGGTCACTGCCATCGCGCCGTCACCGACCGCAGAAGCGACCCGCTTCACGGACTCGGCCCGGACGTCGCCGGCCGCGAACACGCCGGGCATGCTCGTCTCCAGGTGGTACGGATCGCGGTCCAGCCCCCAGCCCGGCGGCCGTCCGCGCAGGTCCGGCCCGGTCAGGACGAAGCCCCGGTCGTCGCGGAGCAGGTCACCCGGCAGCCAGTCGGTCCGCGGTGCCGCGCCGATGAACACGAACATCCACTCCGTGTCCACCTCCCGGCTCTCCCCGGTCGCGCTGTTCTGCAGCGTCACCCGCTCCAAGTGTTCCGAACCCTTGCAGGACACCACCTGCGTACAGGTGTGCACCTCGATGTTGTCGATGCCGTCGATCTGGTCAATCAGGTACGACGACATGGTCGCCTCCAGCGAGGGACCTCTTACCAGCATATGCACGCGTTTCGCGTGTTTCGAGAAATAGACCGCGGCCTGACCGGCGGAGTTCGCCCCGCCGATGATGTAGACCTCCTGGCCGGCACAGCTCGGGCCCTCGGTCGTCGCCGATCCGTAGTAGATCCCCCGGCCGCACAGATCCTCCACCCCGGGCGCCTCCAGCGTCCGGTACGAAACGCCGGTCGCCAGGATCACCGAGTGCGCGGAGATCTCGCTGCCGTCGGAGAACTGCAGCCGCCGGGCCGACCCGATCGTCTCCAGCCCGACCACCTGGCGCGCGGTGAGCAGTTCGGCGCCGAAGCGGACCGCCTGCCGCCGGGCCCGGTCGGTCAACTGCGCCCCGGACACGCCGTCCGGAAAGCCGAGGTAGTTCTCGATCCGGCTCGACTGGCCGGCCTGACCACCGGTGGCAAGGGACTCGACCAGGACCGTGCGCAGCCCCTCGCTGGCGCCGTACACGGCCGCACCGAGGCCGGCCGGACCACCACCGACCACGACGAGGTCGTAGAACTCCTCGGCCGGGCGGGTCGACAGCCCGACCTTGTCGGCCAGCTCAGCCTCGGTCGGAGCCACCAGCACGGTTGCGTCCGGGGTGATCACCACCGGCAGGGTGGAGCCGTCCACTCCGGCCGCTTCCAGGAGGCGCTTGCTCTCGTCGTCGTCCACGCCGAACCAGCGGTATGGCACCGCGTTGCGGGCCAGGAAGTCGCGCGCCGCGAACGAGGGAGCCGACCAGCGATGGCCGATCACCCGGGTCTCGTCGGTGGGCAACTCCGGGGTCGAGCGCCAGAGGTCGAGCATCGAGTCGACCACCGGGTAGAGCTTCTCCTCCGGCGGGTTCCACGGCTTCAGCAAATAGTGGTCCAGGTCGACCACGTTGATCGCCTGGATCGCGGCGTCGGTATCGGCGTACGCCGTGAGCAGGACCCGCCGGGCCAGCGGGTACAGGTCCATCGCCGCCTCGAGGAAGTCGATTCCGGACATGCCCGGCATCCGGTAGTCCGCCAGCAGGAGCGCGACGGGTTCACCCCGCAGCTTGAGCTCCTTGAGGGCGTCCATGGCCTGGTCCGGGGCTTCCGCCCGGACGATCCGGTTCTCCTCGCCGTACCGGCGCCGCAGGTCGCGGGCGATCGACCGGGAGACCCCCGGATCGTCGTCCACGGTCAGGATCACCGGGCGGACTGATGAGCTTGGCATGCTCCTTTCATACCAGCGCCGGACGAATTCCGGTGAGCGTTAATCCCCAGGCGGAATCCGTCCGGCCGTCACGGCAGAGCCGCGAGGTACGGCGCGTGGCTGTTCTGGAACTCCCAGTTGTAGTAGCGGTCCCAGTTGATCGACCACGTCATCAGCCCGCGGAACGCCGGGGAGGATCCGCCCCGGAGGGTGTACCCGCCGCAGCTCTGGCCCTTCACCAGACAGTCGAGCGCTTGATGAACGGCTGCGGGGGCGGTGTAGCCGTTCCCGGCGCTGACAGCGGCCGGCAGGCCGAAGGCGATCTGGTCCTGCCGGAGTCCGGGGAAGGTGTGGCCGGTGTTCGCGACCGGGAAGCCGGCCTTGATCATGTCGGTCATCGCGATGTGGAAGTCGGCCCCGCCCATGTTGTGGTATTGGTTGTCTAGACCCATCACGGGTCCCGAGTTGTAGTCCTGGACGTGCAGCACGGTGAGCGCGTCCCGCAGCGCGTGGATGACCGGCAGGTAGGACCCGGTGCGGTTGTCGCCACCGCCCGCGCCGCCGTAGAACTGGTAGCCGACCTGCACGAAGAACGTCTCCGGCGCCATCGTCAGCACGAACTTCGCGCCGTACTTCGCCTTGAGCGTCTTCAGCGCCGAGATCAGGTTCACGATCACCGGCGTGGTCGGGTTGCGGAAGTCGGTGTCACCCGCGTTGAGGTAGAGCGAGTGCCCCTCGAAGTCGATGTCGACACCGTCCAGACCCCAGCGGTCGATGATCGCGCTGACCGAGTTGACGAACGCATCGCGCGCCGCGGTACTCGTCAACTGGACCTGCCCGTTGGCGCCGCCGATCGAGATCAGCACCTTCTTGCCTTGGGCCTGCTTGGCCTTGATCGCCGCGAGGAAGTCCGCGTCGCTTTCCACATTTGGGCACTCGGCGGCCGGGCAGCGGTTGAACCGGATATCACCCGACGTCGCGGTGGTCGACTCCCCGAAGGACAGGTTGATGATGTTCCAGGCCGCCGGGATGTCGGCCACTCTGATGTAGCCGGAGCCGTTGGCGAAGCTCGCATGCAGGTAGCCGATCAACGCGTGCTTCGGCAGCCCGGTATTCGTGCACCCAGTCGTCGTGCCCGATGTAGCCGCGCTCTTGGCCGACTCCCCGTTGCTGTTGTACGCCGCGACCGAGTAGCTGTGACTAGTACAAGCTGGGAGTCCGTCGATGCTCGTGGAGGTCCCCGTGACCGTCTTGACCACGGTCGCTCCCTCGTAGACGCGGTACCCGGTGACTGTGCCAGTGGATGTCCCCCACGCCAGGGAGATCGCGCTGTTCGTAGTACCGGTGACTGAGGGCGCTCCAGGCACTCCCGGTACTCCGGCCGGCGGTTGCCCACCCGGCCCATCCAAGCTCACATCATCAGCCAGATAAGCCGGCTGCCCGTACCACCCATGCAGGTAGATCTGCGCCGAGGTCTGACTGGCCCCAGTGGTAAAGGCCACCGTCAACTGGCTGTAGTTGGCAGCCGACGGCGTCCACGTCGACGCCCCGCCGGTCACCCCCAGATACACATAAGACCCCCGCACCCACGCCGACAACGTGTACTGCGTCCCCGGCTGCACCGCCACCGTCTGACTGCACTGCCCAGTATCCGACGCAGTCACCCCACCACTGAGCGCATAACTCCCCGTCCGAACCGGACTCCCCACCACCGCCCCAGCCGAACACGTCCACCCACTCAACGACCCAGCCTCAAACCCCGGATTGGTCAGCAGATTGGCCGCCTGCGCCGGCTGAGCCACCCCAACCAGCCCAGCGACAACCAACAACAGCCCCAGCAGAGCGGCGTAGCACCGAGAACGCATGAGCGAACCTCCAACGGCGAGCGTCCATTAAGTAGAGACCCTCCCAAACCCCCGGTCAATGCATCCCCCTGTCGGATCCCCGCCCCTGTCCGAAACCCGACCGCGACTGCGGCCCCGTCAACCAAAACGGCGAGCACTTTGGGGGCTGCACCCTGGCGCAGGCCGGAGGTGGTCACCTCACCGTGCTGGACGTCGACAAGTTCAAGCCGCGCCCGCACCCCAGACCGGCCGACGGACCCGACCGCGGACAAGGGTGTCTGGAACACGATGTCACCAACTCGGCTACCGCCGGCAGGACGCTCGATCACAACGAACCGTTCGCCTGACAACGACTCAAACCCAATGCCGGCAAGGTCGTGCGGAAGAAAGTCAACCCCACTACGCTCGACACCGCCGACGCGACCAGACTCACCCCGAAATCCTTCACGCTGCGCGTCAGTCCGCTTCCGTTCTTGAGTTGCGCGAAAGTGACCAGGTCCCACTGCTTCGTTCACGCCAATTCAGCAATTGGGTCTTCTCGAGATTCTTACGTGCACCCACACCGCGGCAAATATGAGCCGAGGCCCAGCACAGTCACCCGACGGTGAAGGCGGGTAGCTACAGTTCCGTAGCTCTCCGCCGGAGGGAATCCGCTCCAGACGGCGGTCACCTGCAGGGAATGGGTGCCGCCGGCCAGCCCGGACGCAGTGAATGGCGACGCGCAGGTGCCGTAGTACTCACCGTCCAGATAGCACTGCACCACCCCGCCCGATCGAAGCGAAGACGTGTCGAACGGGATGGAAACGGAGGCACCCAAGGTGGTTGGCGTCGGCGCGATGACAATACTGTGGCCTTGCCAGACGATATCGCCGAAATGCCGGCTCGACGGAAGGTAGGCGGAATTCCACGTCACATCGCTTCCGTTGCCGGTCGCGGCCCGGGCATCCACAACTTCGACCCACTCCCGGCCGGCATCCTGCATCACCACCGCGAGCCTGTTTCCTGCGGTGTCCCATGAGATGGCCGAGGCCGTCCCCCAAGGAACGCCGGTCAGCATGGGCGTGCCGCCATCGATCGGCAGGAAGCCGATTTGCTGTTCGTTCGACGCCGAGATGAAGGCGATCCAGTCGCCGTACGGAGACAGCGCCGGCATGGTCATACCCTCGGAGCCCGGAAGTATCCCGATCCGTGATCCCTGCGCGCGCGCTTCGATCCGGACGAGAGGATTTCCGGTCAGGCTCGTGTCCTGCACGATCAGCGTATTGCTGTCTGTGTGCCACATCGGTGCGTCCACGTCGCAGCCGACTCTGATGACTCCATTGAATGGGCGGAAGGATCCGGCGCGCCCCGAGCAACACCGGCGAAGTCAGACGATTCATATCGTTCCAAGGCAGGCTGTAGCAACTTGACTACAGTTTGTTGCAGCTTCTTGCAGCGGTGCTGGAGGTGGGTGGCAGGTTTTCGCCAGCGGCTAGTTGGAGCCAAAACGGTGAACTGGGGGTGTCTTGTTTGGGACGCTCGTCGGCGTCCGGGCTCGGGGGCGGGCGACCGGGGCGACAGCCGCGGTCAGGACATGAGGGACGCACATCCGCCCGTCCCTCCAGCACTGGAGGAATCGCGTGAACCATCTGTCCTTGCGTCGACGGACCGCGTTGATCGCGGCCGCCGTCCTGAGCGCGGCCGCTTTCGCGGCGCCCGCTGTCAATGCGGCGCAGACCGCCCCGCCACCTGGATCACCGCCGCCGGACAATCTCGGCGGCTCGCTGGGACTGCCGAAGTTCGCGCCCGGCAAGTACGTCGTGACGCTGGCCGACAAGCCGGTCGCCACCTACCGGGGCGGCGTGGCCGGGCTGAAGGCCACCAAGCCGGCGAAGGGCCGCAAGGTCGACACCGCCAGTCCCGACTCGAAGCGCTACAGCGCCTTCCTCAACGGCCGGCACAACCAGGTTGCGGCGAAGGTCGGAGCCAAGGCCTCGCGGCACTACTCCACGGCGGTCAACGCGTTTGCGGCAGACCTGACCAGCACCCAGGTCAGTGCGCTCAGCAAGACGCCGGGCGTCGTCGCGGTCACTCCTGACCAACTACACAAGGCACTGGACGACAAGAAGCCCGCGGACTTCCTCAAGCTGTCCGGGAGCGCCGGGGTCTGGCAGGCGCTCGGTGGAAACGCCGAAGCCGGCAAGGGCGTCGTTGTCGGCGTTGTTGACACAGGCATCTGGCCGGAGAGCGCCTCACTGTCCGGACCGAAGCTGGGCACGACCCCTCCGACCGCTGCGGACCCGTACCGGCCGTACCGCTCCGGCGACTCCATCGTCATGCACAAGGCCGACGGCAACGACTTCACCGGCTCCTGCGAGGTCGGCGAGGACTTCACCGCTGACCTGTGCAACACCAAGCTCATCAGCGCCAAGTACTTCGGCGATGCCTGGCTCGGCGCCACCCCGCCCGACGCACGAGCCGACTGGGCCTCCGCGCGTGACGGTGGTGGGCACGGCACCCACACTGCTACCACTGCGGCCGGCCGCCCCGGAGTGGACGTCGCCGAGAGCGGCATCAACTTCGGCACCGTCTCCGGCATCGCCCCCGCGGCCAAGATCGCGGTCTACAAGGCGTTGTGGACCGGCAAGGACGGCGTCGGCTCGGGCGGCTACACGTCCGACATCCTCGCCGCGGTCGACCAGGCCGTCGCGGACGGCGTCGACGTCATCAACTACTCCGTCGGCTCCATCTTCGAGTCCGCGCACACGGACCCGGTCCAGCTCGCATTCCTGTCCGCGGCGTCCGCGGGCATCTTCGTCTCGGCCGCAGGCGGCAACTCGGGCCCGTACGAGTCCACGCTCGACAACACGTCCCCCTGGGTGACCACCGTGGGCGCGAGCACAGTAGCGCCGTACGACGCCACTGTGGTCCTCGGCAACGGGGAGAAGTTTGCCGGGCTCAGCACCAGCATCGCCAGCTCCGTCGGGCCCAAGTCGCTCGTCACCGGCGCCGCTGCACGGACTGCCACCGCCACGGAGTACGACGGCTCGCAGTGCCTGCCCAACACGCTCGACTCGACTCAGGTGTCCGGCAAGATCGTCGTCTGTGACCGTGGCGCCGGCGCGCGGGTGGACAAGTCCGCCGAGGTCAAGCGCGCAGGTGGCATCGGCATGGTCCTGCTCAACCTGTTCGACCAGGACATGGTCGCCGACTCCCACGCCGTACCGACCGTGCACCTGAATACTCCTGTCTCCCTGACGGTCAAGGCCTACGCCGGTACTGCGGGCGCTACCGCGCAACTGGTCCCGGGCAACCAGACCGGCAAGGCGACGCCGTACCCGCAGATGGCCGACTTCTCCTCGCGCGGCCCGTCCCTGTCCAACCACGGCAACCTGCTCAAGCCGGACATCGCGGCGCCGGGTGTGAACGTCCTGGCCGCGGTTGCTCCGCCCAGCAACGGTGGACACAGCTACGCCTTCTACTCGGGCACCTCGATGGCTGCGCCGCACATTGCCGGCCTGGCTGCTCTCTACCTCAGCAAGCACCCCGACTGGACCCCGATGATGGTCAAGTCCGCTCTCATGACGACCACTAGTGACGTGAAGACCGCTACTGGTGCCGTAGACAACGACCCGTTCGCTCGTGGCGCCGGTGAGGTCCAGCCGTCGCGCATGTTCAACCCGGGACTGGTCTACGACTCCGGTGACGCCGACTGGCTCGGCTACCTGGAGGGCAACGGCGTCAACACCGGTACTGGCGCTCCGGCGATCAACCCGAGCAACTACAACGCACCGTCGATCGCAGTCGGCCAACTCGTCGGTACTCAGACCATCACCCGCCGGGTGACGGCAGTGACCGCTGGTCTGTACCGCGCGACGGTCTCCGTGCCCGGCATGAAGGCTGTCGTCACCCCGTCGATCCTGAGCCTCCAGAAGGGCCAGACGAGGTCCTTCACCATCAAGCTCACCCAGGACACGGCACCGTCCAACCAGACCACCAGCGGCTGGCTGACCTGGGAGGGCGCCGGTACTTCGGTCCGCAGCCCGATCGTGGTCGTCCCGACCTCCGTCGTGGCTCCGACCAACGTCAGCGGCTCCGGTGCCTCCGGCTCGGTGTCCTACGAGGTCACGGCCGGCAAGGCCGGTGCTCCGATCCGGGGCTACGGCTTCGCTTCAGCGCCGCAGGTACCCGGTGAGGTCCCGGCGGGTGCTGCTGACGCAGACCTGCCCGCCTACCCGGTGACCGTGACGGCAGGCACCAAGGCCGTGCAGTGGAACATCAAGACAGTCGACCCGGCCGGGAGCATCTGGATGGTGCTCTACAAGGTGGTCGACGGCCGGATGCAAGTGCTGTCCTTCGAGGGCACCGGCGCAAACCAGGCGACCGCGACGCTGGCCGCGCCTACCCCTGGGGTCTGGGGCGTCCTGGCGATCACCCTGTCGAACCCGCCCGGCGCCGACACCACGAAGTACACGATGCAGACCAATGTGGTGACCGGTGGCAACGCGCTCAAGGTGACGCCGTCGGTGGCACCTGCCGCAGGCAAGCCCTTCGAGGTCACCGCCTCGTGGTCCGGGCTGCCGACCGACCGGCGCTCCACCGGCTTCGTCGAGTTCCCGAACCGGGCCGGAACGGTAGTAACGGTCAACTAGTAAGCAGTATCTAGCAAGCAGCACCCAGTATTAGATCCAGCGGCGGCGGGCAGCCTGTACGCCCGCCTGGAACCGGGTCTGCGCGCCGAGTGATTCCATCAGCGCGCGGACCCGGCGCTGGGTCGTCCGGGGACTGATCCGCAGGTGGCGGCTGATCTTGTCGTCGGTCGCTCCTCCGGCCAGCAGCAGAAGGATGTCGCGGTCGGCCGGCCGCAGCCCCGAGAAGTCGCCGTTGAACGGCAGGGCCGGCATCGGGATGGCCAGTGCCCACAACATCTCGAAGGTGGCGATCAGGCCGTCCAGCAGACCGGACGACCGGATCAGCAGGTGGTAGTCGCCGACAGCGCGTTTGGTCAGCCCGATCAAGGCGGTGTCGTCGTCACCGACCGCCATCTTCATCGGCACCTGGGCGAGCACCCGGCTCACCTCCCCCGCCGACTGCAGCTGCGGCAGCACGCCCATGATGTCCTGGCTCTCGAACACCTCCGTGCCGTAGACCGCCCGGTAGGCGATGCCCGCCTGCAACCTATCCAACTCCAACTGCTGCTGAGTCGACGGCGGTGTCACGTACGGAGGCCGATCAAGCACCCGTACTTCGCGCTGCGCGTCCTCCTGCAGCCGCTCATACGCCCGGAGCAGGGTCGGCCCGTCCTCGATCAGCTCGACCTGATCGCCGGCGAGCTGCGGCTTCCCCCGGGTCCCCCGCAACTCGTCGGCGACGCTGCGCAACCGATTCAGCTGCGCATCGAGCTCATCCAGCGGATCGACACTGGGCCTCTCGTCTTCCTCTGGCACTGCGACCTCTTTGCGCTCTGTACACCGGTGGAGATCAGATTAGACCGCGCTCCCGCCCGTCGACACCGTTGTCCACCCGGGCGGCCGGCGCCGCCGCACCCTCAGGGCCCGCAGCTCAGGCAGGGCCACACCTGCCCGCACTGGACACACCTTCCATCCATCCCCGCTGCCGGCAGCCGCAAACTACCGACCGCAGGCAGGTCCGGAGGGCGTGCGCCCGGGCTCCGCGGGGCCGACGTGGGCGGGACTCGTGAGCGCGGGGCTGGGGTGGACGTGACCGGCGTGCGCAGGGCCGGGTTGGCGGTGGAGGGTGGACGCTGGGTGCCCGGGACGGTGACGAGCCAGCGGAGCTCGGTGGTGCCGTTGGCGCCGTGGACGGCGAGCACCGCGTCGATGCCGCCCTCCCAGGCCGACGTCGCCGGCCACTGTCCTCGCCAGCGCAGGGCCACTGTCCCGTCAGACCACTCGACGCCCTCGGCCAGCGGGTCGGCGACGGCCGAGGCCTGCCGGATCAGGTGGAAGAGTCTTGGTTCTCGGTGCGAGGGGTTCATGGGTCAAGGCTTGGTGGTGAGGGGGTGTGGTCACCAGGTGTGAGCTGTGGGCTGTTCGGACAGCCCACAGCCGGCACAACCCCTTGTGGGCTTGGCTTTCTGGCTTGTGCTGGGTGACGGACGTCGCTGCCTCGTGTTCTGTCGGTAGGCCCTTGTAGCGTTCCCGATACGCACCGCAACCACCAGGCGTGACCAGTGGGCCGGCCAGCCCGGCCCGCAGCTCGAGCAGGGGGAGGATCCTGTGGCTGAGTCGGCTGAGGCAGCGTTCGGCGTGCAGTTGAGGCGGTCCCGGCAGGCGGCCGCCCTGAGCTTGCGGCAGCTTGCCGCCCGAGTTGGCTACGACCACAGCTACCTGTCGCAGGTAGAGCGCGGACAGCGTCCAGGCTCCGTTCATCTCGCGCAACTGTGTGATCGCGCGCTGGGAACCGGCCCGGCCTTGACGACCGCCTATGAGCAGCCGGCTGAGGCGGTTGCCAGGGCGGAGGTTCAGCGGCCGGGGCAGCGCAGGCGCGCCGAACAGCCCGAGCACGAACTGGCTGAGGCAGTCCCGAGTGCGCTGGCTGTGGCGCCGGGCGGGGGCGATCTGCTGGAGTCGGTTCGGCTCGGGCTGGCGGACTCGTACGGGCCAGGGCGTGAGGGCGACGAGTGGCGAGCAGTGACGGCGACCTATGGCCGCGAGTTCGCCACAACCACTCTGGCCGACCTGCTGCCTGACCTCACGGCAGACCTCCAACTGCTTCGTTCCAGCACTATGCCCGGGTCCACTGCCCTGACCGTTCCTGCGGCCGAGTTGGGTGTGTTGATCGCGCTGACGCTGACAGGGCTCGGCCGGATCCGCAGCGCCGGGAGGTGGTGGCGGACGGCCCGAGCAGCCGCCGACAGTTCGGGCGAGCGAGCGGTTGGCAGTCTGGTTCGCGGGTGGGAGGCGTGCAGCGGACTGGTGGAGCGGCGTTCACTCCCTGAGCTGCAGGTGCTGACCGCTGAGGCGTTGACTCTGACTGCCGATCCGGAGCAGACGGCACGCGCCCTTGCCGCCCGCGCTCAGGTGTTCGCTGCACTGGGCGATGCCGCTGAGGCTCAGCGAGCCATCCGGGATCTGCTTGCATTGACCGGCGAGCTGCCGGCGCAGGCGCCCTCGGTGTTCGCTTGCTCGCAGCAAGAGGTCTACGGCCGGGAAGGTGGCGTGTGGGCGACTCTCGGCGAGCCGGCCGCGGCTTACGAGGCGCTGGATCGGGCGCTGAGCACGTGCCCGCCGGAGCGGCTTCGGGAGCGGGCCGAGCTGGAGTTGCTGGTGGCCAGGTGCCTGGTGATCGAGGGAGAGGTCGCAGCCGGGCTGGCGGTGGCGATGCGGGTGCTGGTGGAGCTGCCCGACCAGTGGCACACCCATCCTCTGTACGACGCGGCCGGGCGCGTGCTGTCCGCAGTACGGGGTGAGGAGTCGGGGCGAGCTGCTGTGCGGGACTATCGCGAGTTGCTGCGGCGTAGGCCGTTCGACAACCGCACTGTGGGCAGTGGGTCGAGCTCCGGCTGGTTGCAGGGGTAGCGTGCCGAGAGTGACAACAGAGAGCCAGGCAGCGACAGTGGCAGGTAGATGGGACTTCCAGGTCGAGTTGCGGAGCGACCCGGCGACGGTGGACGCGCGGACCGCAGTACTGGCGAAGCCGGGATTCGGGCAGTCGTTTACCGACCACATGGTGGTGGCGTCGTGGACGGCCGATCAGGGCTGGCATGACCAAAAGGTGACGCCGTACGCGCCGCTCAAGGTGAGCCCGGCCGCCGCGGTGCTGCACTACGCGCAGGAGATCTTTGAAGGACTGAAGGCCTACCGGCACGAGGATGGCTCGGTCTGGGCTTTCCGGCCCGAGGTCAACGCTGCCCGGTTCACCCGGAGCGCCCGGCGGCTCGCTCTGCCGCAGGTGCCGGAGGAGGACTTCGTCGCGGCGCTGCGGGCGCTGGTGACGGTGGACGAGGTCTGGGTGCCGCCGGCAGGGAGCGGCGAGACCAGCCTCTACCTCCGGCCATACATGATCGCCACCGAGGCGGCGCTGAGCGTGCGGCCGGCCAACGAGGTGCTGTTCGGCGTCATCGCCTCACCTGCAGGGGCGTACTTCGAGACTGGGCCCAAGCCGGTCTCCATCTGGCTGTCGACCACCTCGATCCGCGCTACTCCGGGCGGGACGGGTGCGGCCAAGTGCGGTGGCAACTACGCCGCCAGCCTGTCCGCGCTGGCCGAGGCGATCGCCAACGGCTGCGATCAGGTCGCCTACCTCGACGCGGTCGAGCGCCGCTGGATCGAGGAGAGCGGCAGCATGAACCTCTTCTTCGTGTACTCCGACGGCCGCATCGTCACGCCGGAACTGTCCGGTTCGATCCTCGAAGGTGTCACCCGTGACTCGGTGCTCGACCTCGCGGCCGACCTCGGCCACAAGGTCGAGGAGCGCCGCATCTCCGCCGACGAGTGGCGCGACGGCCTCCGCAGCGGCGAGATCACCGAAGCGTTCGCCTCCGGCACGGCCGCCGTCATCACCCCGATCGGCCGCCTCGCCTGGTCCGACGGCGACCTCACCATCGGCGATCACTCCGTCGACCACGGCGTAGGCCCGGTCACCGCCACCCTCCGCAAGTCCCTCCTCGACCTTCAATACGGCCGAGTCCCCGACCCGCACGGCTGGCTCACCCGGCTCGCCTGACAGCACCCCACCAGGCCGCCAACCCCGCGATACGCCGGCGGCTGGTGGTGCTGGTTGCTGCCGGATGTCCGTGTCGGCGGTTAGGTTGGCGGCATGGCGGAGTCCAAGGCGGCGAAGAAGAAGACCCCGGCGATCGAGTTGGAGGTCGGGGACCGGACCGTGCGGATCTCGAATCCGGATCGGGTCTACTTTCCGGCGCGGGGTGAGACCAAGCTCGACCTGGTGAAGTACTACCTGTCCGTCGAGGACGGGATCGTGCGTGCCTTGCGGGAGCGGCCGTGCATGATGCACCGGTTCCCCGAGGGGGTCGCGGGCGAGAAGGTGCATCAGAAGCGGCTCCCCCATGGCGCGCCGCCGTGGATGGAGACGGTGCGGGTGAAGTTCCCGCGCTACAACCGGACCGCCGACGAGTTGTGCGTCACCGAGATCGCGCATGTCGCCTGGGCCGTGCAGATGTCGACGGTCGAGTTCCACCCCTGGAACTCCCGCCGCGCCGACACCGAGAAACCCGACGAGTGGCGGATCGACCTGGACCCGATGCCGGACTGCCCGTTCGATCGCGTACGCCGGGTCGCGCACGTGGCGCACGAAGTACTCGATGATTTGGGCGCCACCGGCTATCCGAAGACCTCGGGTGGTTCCGGCATCCACATCTACGTGCGGATCAAGCCCGAGCACGGGTTCTCCGACGTACGGCGGGCCGCGCTGGCGTTCGCGCGCGAGGTGGAACGCCGAGCGCCGGACGACGTGACGACGACCTGGTGGCGCAAGGACCGCGACCCCAAACTCGTCTTCGTCGACTACAACCAGAACGCGAGAGACCACACCATCGCCAGCGCGTACTCCGTCCGCGGCAACCCCGAGGGCACGGTGTCCACCCCGATCCGGTGGGACGAGATCGACGACGTCGACCCGAAGGCGTTCACCATCGCCACGGTCCCGGCCCGGTTCGCCGAACTCGGTGACCTGCACGCGACGATCGACGACGACGCCTACTCCCTCGACACCCTGCTCGAATGGGCCGCCCGCGACGAAGCCGAAGGCGCCGAAGAACCCCCTCCGCCGGAGGACTAGCCACCGGTCTGATCTGCGGCGGGCGCGACACCACGGCAGTACTTGGTGAACGTCAGCGGCCCTTGGAACAGGACCCCCGCGGCTGAGCATCGCCAGCGAATGTTTCCAGTTGGATGCTCCGTCCGCCCTGAGATGTCACTCGCCTTGCGCAAACTTGGGCAGCGCTGTCCAGGCCTGACAAGATCTCGGGGTGCAGCCGAATCCGCAGACCAGTCTGACCCGCGACGAGGCGTACGCGCGAGCCGTCGGGCTTGCGACCACGAACCGCCGGGCGATCCTTGGGATCGTCGGGCCGCCCGGCGCCGGGAAGTCGACGTACGCCGAGGAGCTCACCGCGCGGCTGGTCGCGGATGGGCATCACGCCGTGCTGGTTCCGATGGACGGGTATCACCTCGCGCAGGCGGCGTTGGAGGAGCTGAACCTGGCGGCGGTGAAGGGAGCTCCGCAGACGTTCGACGGGTATGGGTTCGTCGCGCTGCTCAGGCGGTTGAAGGAATCGCCGGACGAGTCGATCTGGGCGCCGCGGTTCGATCGGAATCTGGAGGATTCGATCGCTGCCGGCATTCAGGTCCGGCCCGAGACGACGCTGGTGGTGACGGAAGGCAACTACCTGCTCTTCGATGAGTTGCCCTGGGCAACCGGCCGGAAGTTGCTCGACGAGTGCTGGTACCTCGAGCTGAACGAGGATGTCAGGCACGAGCGGCTGGAGGCGAGGCACCGGCGCTACGGAAGGTCAGACCAGGAGGCGCACGAGCGCACCTTCGGCAGCGACGAGGCGAACGCCAGGCTGATCGCCTCGACGAAACCGTCCGCCGACGCAGTTCTCTACTTGTCCTGACAGACCCGCTCGATGAACCGCTCGACACCGTCCAGATAGAGCTGCAGACCGAAGTCGAAGTCCGTGTCGTCGGAGTCGTCGAACGTCGTCGGCTCCTCGAACACGCCGGCCGCGAGCACCTGGGCGAGGGCGGGATACTCGCGCGGGTCGATCACCCGGGCCAGCGTCGCGCCGTACCGGCTGAAGGTGTCGGGGTGGTCGGCGTACGCGGCGGCCAGGTCGAGGCTGAGCCGCATCTGCCCCTGGATGTACGTCATCAGCCCCATCACCACGCCGACCTTGCTCTCCTCGCTCAGGCCGGTGCCGTCGAGCGCCCCGAGCGCCGCGTCGAACCAGGCCAGGTTGTTCGGGCCGGCCGGCGGTCCCGAGATCGCCAGCTTCGAGTACCAGCGGTGCTTGCGGACCGCGGTCATCACGCCGTCCGCCCAGAACACCAGCGCCGTCCGCCAGTCGACCCCGTCGGGCATCGGTCGCGGCCGCTCGAGCGCGGCGTCCTGCATCACCACGAGCAGGTCGTCCTTGCTCTTCACGTGCCGGTAGAGCGCCATTGTGGAGTTGCCGAGCCGCTCGGCCACCCGGGCCATCGACACGGCCGCCAGACCTTCGGCGTCGGCGATCTCGATCGCGGCCCGGACGATGTCCTCGACCGTCAGCGAAGGCTTCGGCCCGCGCTTGGAGACGGCCCGCAGTCCCCACATCAGTGCGACGTCGGCCGGCAGGTCAGGCTGCTCGCTCATCTCCACCCCCTCAGTCTAGAAACCAGTACTGCGTACCTGCTACGCTATTTAGCGTACCGAATACGCAGTAGAGGGGGTAAGGCATGATCATCGAGGCCACCGGCCTGCGAAAGTCCTTCGGGGCGACCGTGGTCCTGCAAGGGGTGGAACTGGGCGTGCCGGAGGGCTCCGTGCTCGCCTTGCTCGGGCCGAACGGCGCCGGCAAGACCACCATCGTCCGGATCCTGACGACTCTGACCCGACCGGACACCGGCCACGCGACGATCGCCGGGTACGACGTCGTCCGCGAGGCGACCAAGGTCCGCGGAGTGATCAGCCTGACCGGGCAGTACGCCGCGGTCGACGACAACCAGACCGGGTTGGAGAACCTGGTCATGGTCGGCCGGCTGATGCATCTCGGCCGGGCCACCGCCAGGCGGCGCGCGCACGAACTGCTCGAACAGTTCGACCTGACCGGCGCGATGAACCGCCGCGCCAAGACCTACTCCGGCGGCATGAGCCGCCGCCTGGACCTCGCGATGAGCCTGGTCGCGCGACCGCGGGTGATCTTCCTCGACGAACCGACCACCGGGCTCGACCCGGCCAGCCGGCTGACCATGTGGGACGCGATCGGCGACCTGGTCCGCGACGGCACGACGATCCTGCTCACCACCCAGTACCTCGAGGAGGCCGACCGCCTGGCCGACCGGATCGTGCTGCTCGACCAGGGCAGGATCACCGCGTCCGGCACCGCCGACGCCCTCAAGACCCAGGTCGGCGGCGAACGGATCGAGCTGTACTTCGCCGCCGAACCCGAGGCCCGCAAGGCGGCGGAACTCCTCGGCGGCCTGACCGACGGCCCGACCGTCAACCTGCCGTCCGACGGATCCGCCGAGCATCTGCACCGCGTGCTCGACCAACTGCGCGACCACGGGCTCCGCCCCGCGCGGGTGTCGTCGCACCGCCCGACGCTCGACGACGTCTTCCTGACCCTCACCGCCTAGGAGGCGACCGTGACCACGATGACCTCACCAGACACGATCGCCCAGGCCGCCAGGCACGACGGTTTCGGCGCCGCCGTGAGCGACGCGATCACCATGATGGATCGCAGCATCCGGCTGACCCGGCGCAACTCGGAGACCCTGATCATGTCGGTGGTCCTGCCGCTGCTGATGATGGCGCTGTTCGTCTACGTGTTCGGCGGCGCGATCGACACCGGTACGCAGTACATCAACTATGTGGTGCCGGGCATCCTGCTGCTCACCACCGGGTACGGCGCCGCGAACACCGCGATGGCGGTCGCCGACGACATGACCAGCGGGATGATCGACCGGCTCCGCTCGCTGCCGATCCGGAGTTCCGCGGTCCTGGCCGGGCACGTCACCGCGAGCGTCGCGCGCAACGCGCTGTCCACCGCGATCGTCATCCTCACGGCGATCGCGATGGGGTTCCGGCCGAGCGCGACTCCGCTCGACTGGCTGGCCGCGATCGGTCTGCTCCTGCTCTACGTGATCGCGCTGTCCTGGCTCGCCGCGGCGCTCGGCGTGATCGCGAAGACGGTCGAATCGGCCAGCGCGCTGAGCTTCTTCATGCTCTTCCTCCCCTACCTGAGCAGCGCGTTCGTCCGGACCGAGACGATGCCCCGCTTCCTCCAGCCGATCAGCGAGCACCAGCCGATCACGCCGGTGATCGAGTCCGTCCGCAGCTTCCTCACCGGTACTGCGCTGGGCTCGAGCGGCTGGATCGCGTTAGCCTGGTGCGGCGGTCTGCTCGCCTGCTCAATCACCTTGGCCAGCTTGCTCTACCGGCGCCGAACCACCGGCTGATCGACCGTTCGCCGCAGGCTTCGCACCGCTCAGCGGAATACTTCTGACATGACCCCTCGACCGGGATAGATTCGAGGTCCCCCCCACGTGTGGTGGTCCCACTCCCCCCGGGACCCGCACGGGCGAATGCCCCGATCACTCGATCGGGGCACTCGTTTTCTCCGGGCTCTGACCGCCCGGGCTCAAAAAAAGTTCTCCGGGCATGTCAATTTCGTCTCCTCTGATCCGACGTACCAGTGAAGGCAGGAACAACCGACTGAGGAGAGGGTCAGCATGTCCGAGAACACCGCACACCAGATGATCATCACCATGCTGGCCGAGGGAAACCCGGTCTGGTTTGTCGCCGCCATGGTCAAGATGAGCAGTCACGACGTGTACCTGGTCGGCCGCGATGCCGGCTACCCCGACAAGGTCAAACTGCGCCGCGCCGTCTGGGCCCGCCAGCAGTCCGACCGCATCGCCGCCTGACTCCCCCGAGCAACTCCAGCAAGAGCCCCGAGCCCTGACCAGCGGTCAGGGCTTGGCTGCGTCGATCAGCCTGCCGAAGTAGGCCTCGACCGCGGGCAGGATCAGCGAGCCGCGGTGGGCCACGCCGGGAACGACGTCGAAGGTGACGTTCATCCCGTGGGCGCGGTAGTTGCGCTCCAGCGTGCGGAGCCGCTCGATCCGGGTACTGCCGGTCTTCTCGGCACCGTCCATCCAGTTCGACTCCCCCGGGTTGTTGATCTCCCAGGTCTCGACGTCCTCCGAGCCCACCACCAGCTGGATCGGCACCTGCCGCAGCGCGTCCTCGTCGATCTTCTGGCCGAACTTCTCCTCGAACCCCTTGGTGCCGAGCCACCACGGCAGCGTGTCGTCCAGTTCGGTGATCCGGCCGGGCGCGCCGATCGAGACCGCGGCGAGCCGGTCCGGGTGCAGGTAGAGGAAGCGGTGGGTGAACTGACCGCCGCCGGAGAAGCCGTGCAGGTAGAACTTCTCCTTCTCGATCGGGAACCGCTCGGCCACCTCGTCGATGATCGCCAGCAGCATCTGGTCGAAGCGGATGCCCTGGTACTCGATGAACTTGAAGTTGTGCAGGTCCGTCGGGTCGATCAGCCCGGCCGGGAACGTCGGCGTCAGCACCACCACGCCGTGCTCGTCGGCGAACGGCTTCAGGTGCGTCCGGTACGTCATCGCGGTCCGCGCGGTCCCGTGCTGGACGACCAGCAGCGGCGCCTTCTCGTCGTCCTTCAGGTGCTGCGGCACGTACATGCAGTAGTGCAGCCGCGGGTCGACCTGGGAGGCGAAGGTGGGGATGGATCCGCGCTGGTAGAAGACCGACGTCGGTTGGTTCGGCTGAAGCACAGTCATACGGTCACGTCCTTTGAAAGAAAATTCCAGTTTTCAGACGTCGCCGGCGAACGCGGCCCGCAGTTCGGCGACGCGCTCCGGCTGCACGGCCCGGACAGGTCGAGGATCTCGGCGCAGGTCCGCCTGGCCGTACGCCGTACCGCGGTGGCCGTACCGGATACTTCGATGACCCTCAGTTTCGGCACCGCGCCTCCCTGGGAATTGTGTTACAAACTTAGCTAGGCGCGGACCGTTTGTTACACGCACAAGTGGATCGGATGATACACACATGACGGATGATGTAACAGAGGTTCCACGGAATTCGGCCATCGTCGAACTCCGCGCCCGCATCCGGGACCACTGGGACGAGTTCACGCCGGCCGCCCGGTCTGTCTGCCGATCGCTGTCGGAGACTCCGGCCGAGCAACTGCTCTACCTGTCCGCCCAGGAGCTCGGGGTGCAGAGCAAGACGAGCAACGCCACGGTGATCCGCACCCTGCAGGCGCTCGGGTACGCGGGCCTGGCCGAGCTGAAGGACAAGGTCGCGACGTCGTTCAACCAGGTTCACCGCGAGGAGCGGCTGCGGAACCGGATCGAGATGACCGGCGGCGACCCGAAGCACGTCTGGGACCGGGTGATCAGCGAGGCGATCGAGCGGATCGAGTTCCTCAACGAGCACCTGTCGATGGACTCCTACCAGGAGGCCGTCCGGCTGATGCTCGAGGCTCGCGAAATCACCACCTACGGCTTCGGCGCCAACTATGTCGCCGCGGAGCACCTGACCCTGAAGCTGCGCCGCCTCGGCCGCCGCAGCCGCTGCATCCAGACCGCGGGCTTCCGGCTCGCCGACGACCTGCTCGCGATCGAACGCGGCGACGCGGTGATCGTGATCGCGCCGGGCCGGCTCATCATCGACGCGGAGACCGTGATCGAGCGGGCCCGCGCGGTCGGCGCCGGCATTATCCTGCTCAGCGAGCAGGAGGTGGCCGAGCGGCTGGCCGACGACGTCACCGTCGCCATCCACGTGCCGAACACGGTAACGGGCATTACGGCCGAGGTTCTGACCACCATCGTGACCACCGACGCGCTGGCGCAGGCCGTAGCGGCGGCCGACACCGAGACGACGCTGGAGTCAGCCCACACCCTGGAGACGATCCGCCAGCAACTCGGCTTCTGACTGCGGGAGAGGTTCATGGAGATCTCGGTCGTCGACTACCACACCGCGGGTGAGCCGTTCCGGATCGTCACCGACGGGTTCGGTGAGATCACCGGGGCCACCGTGCCGGAGCGCCGCTCGTTCGCGATCACGTCCGCGTCGGTCGACGCGGTCCGGCAGCTACTCGTTCAGGAACCGCGAGGTCACGCCGACATGTACGGCGGCTTCGTCGTCCCCGGCGATGACGAGGGAGCTGACTTCGGCGTCCTCTTCTGGCACAAGGACGGCTACTCCACCGCGTGTGGGCACGGCACCATCGCGCTCGGCACCTGGGCCGTCGAAACCGGCCTGGTCAAGGCCGCGCCCTCCGGCGACACCGAGGTGGTGATCGACGTACCGTCCGGTCGGGTCGTTGCCCGAGTCACCTGTTCCGGCGGCTCGGTCGATCACGTTGCCTTCCGCAACGTTCCCTCGTACGTCGTGACGCGGGCCGCCTCCGTGTCCACCAGCCGCGGGACTGTCTCCGCGGACATCAGCTTCGGCGGCGCCTTCTACGCAAGCGTTTCCGCCTCATCCGTGGGCCTGTCCGTCACCCCCTCGAACTATTCCGAACTGCTGGCCATCGGCCGCGAGATCAAGTGGGCCCTGAACGACACTCCCTGGGCTCGCCACTCCTCGGACAGTCGACTGGACGGCATCTACGGCACGATCCTGTACGACGACCTCGGCCAGACCGCCAGTGGTCCGCACCAGCGCAACGTCGCCGTCTTCGCCGACGGCGAGGTCGACCGGTCCCCCTGCGGCTCAGGCACGTCCGCCCGTCTCGCCCTCCTCGCCGACTCAGGTCAACTCGCTCCGAACCAGGTACTACGCCACGACTCCATCGTCGGCACCACGTTCCTCGGCCGGGTGGTCGCGGAGACCTCAGAGGGCGTGATCACCGAGGTCCAGGGCAACGCTTACCGCACCGGCGCTGCCACCTTCACCTTGGACCCCCGCGACCCCCTCGGCACCGGCTTCACGCTGCGCTGACTCCCCTGGTCGCCGACGCCGGCCCGGCGGCCCGCAGTACCGGCTCGTCTCGAATTGAGATCTACCACCGGCGCACCCGCCGATAACATCGACCTTGCCCATGTCGTCATCCCAGGGAGTCGTCAGATGATCTTCATCACCGCGAAGTTCAAAGTCCTACCCGAACACGCCGACAACTGGCCGGAGATCACCGCCGACTTCACCACGGCCACCCGCAGCGAATCCGGCTGCCTGTGGTTCGACTGGTCCCGCAGCCTGGACGACCCCACGGAGTACGTCCTGGTCGAAGCCTTCGCCGACGACGACGCGGCCGGAGCCCACGTCAACTCCCCCCACTTCAAGACCGCCCAGCAAACCCTCCCGCCCCACCTGGTCGAAACCCCCAAGATCGTCAACTTCAAACTCCCCCAGGACAGTTGGTCCGAACTCGGCGAACTGGCCGTCAACCGCTGAGTTCGAGCGCCTGGACTTCTGGCGGAGTGTTCACGACCTGAAGTACTTGACGATCTGACCGAGATCTTCGTCGGTGGCGGCGGGGTAGGCGGTCAGACGCTCGTGTACTGCGCGCGCCACCGGCAGGTCGGCGGCTTCCGAGGCGAGGGCAACGTCCTTGGCAGCCAGGCGGATCGGGAAATAGGAGCCATCGGCAAATGCTCGGCCGGCCAGGCCCGCGAGGGGTGAGGATGCCAGGGCAGCTCGGACCTGGTCCTCCGGCAGGCCGAGAGCGTCTGCCAGCGCCATCGCTTCCCCGATCAGCGCGACACCGTTGACGACGGCGTTGATCAGCACGAGCTTCAGTGCGGCGCCGGTTCCGACTGGGCCGGTGCGGTTGACCGTGCCGAAGAGTTCCAGCAGCGGCATCACCGGATCCGCATCTCCGCCGACCATCAAGAGCAACTCCCCACTGGCCGCGCGATCGACGCTCCCCATCACCGGCGCATCGATCATCGTGACCTCGGCCGGCAGCAGGTCAGCCAACTCCGCAACGACAGCAGGCCCGACCGTCGAGGCGTCGATCAGTAGGCTGCCGGGCTTCATCGCCGCTGCGAACGCCCCGACCACCTCACGAGCCGCAGGCGGATCCGCCAGCATCGTGATCACCACATCCGCATCCCGAACGGCCTCAGCCGGAGATTCCGCCACCGCCTTGAACTCGGCTGCCCGATCAGCCGACCGGTTCCAGACCGTGAGCGGATAGCCGGCCTCCCGCACCCTCCGCGCCATCGGCGCACCCATCGACCCGAGCCCGAGAAACGCGATCTTCGTGTTCTTGTCCACGCCTCCACGCTAGGTCGGAGGGACCGATGTGAGTAGCGAATGTCTAGCATGGAACCCATGCCGGTTCAGCATGACTTCTCCACTCCACTGTTGCGCGTCTTCGTCGAGGTCGCCGCCCGCGGTTCGTTCACCGCCGCGGCCCCGATCCTCGGCTACACCCAATCGGCAATATCCCGCCAGATCTCCACCCTGGAAGACGAAGCCGGTACTGCGCTGTTCGACCGCCTGCCGCGGGGAGTCCGCCTGACAGAGCCCGGCCGGCGTCTCCTGACCCACGCGCAGGCGGTACTAGACCGGCTGGACGCGGCCCGGCAGGAGCTCACCGACCTGCAAGAACTAGCCACAGGCCGACTCCGCGTTGGCGCCTTCGCCACCGCCGACGCCGCCCTAGTCCCCCGAGCCATCGCCACCTTCCACCGCCGCTACCCAGACGTGACGGTGACCCTGCGCGAGGGCTTCACCTCCGGCCTGCTCGAGTTGCTCGGAGCCGGCGAGGCGGACGTAGCCGTAGTGAGCTACCCAACCGTGCAACACCTCGAAGGCTTCGACCTCCAAAAACTCTGCGACGACTTCATGTACGTAGGCCTGCCGATGAACCACCGCCTAGCCCGCAGACGCCAGGTCCGACTGACCGACCTCCAGGACGAGTACTGGATCGCCGGCAGCTCCCGCCCCGAAGACACCCTGATCAGCTCCTGCCTGCGAACCGGCTTCCAGCCCCGCATCGGCTTCGTCGCCCGAGACTGGATGGCCAAACAAGGCTTCGTTGCCGCAGGCATCGGCATCACCCTGATCCCCCAGCTGGCGGCCGAAGCCGTCCGCCCGGACATCAAGCTGGTCCGGATCCACCCCGACGACGTCCCACCCCGCCAGATCTACACAGCCACCATCAGCGGCCTGACCCCCTCCCCCGCCACCCGCGCCTTCCTCGACGTACTCCGCTCTTGAAATAGTCAGAGACTCGTACCATATTGGAGACGGGGGTGATCCACATGAGCACAACAGTCCAGGTGCTCGCCGTCATCATCGGCGCGATCCTCGTCGTGGTCTGGGCGCTGGAGATCTTCTTCTACCGCCACCCACGCCTCTACTTCATGTTCCTCATCAAGCCCGCCGACTACCAAGCCGTCCGCCTCTGGCGCATCTCCATCGCCTACTACAACCTCACCACGGCAGTCGCCCTCTTCCTCGGCGCCTACCTCCTCGAAACCACCCACCCCGACGCCGGCCAGGCCCTCATCCTCTTCACCGCCTGCCAACACATCTTCCTGTCCATAGTCATGCTCATAACCCAACCCAAACTCTGGCTGAACACCCTCATGGAAGCCGTCCCCAACGTCATCCTCCTGATCGCCTACGCCGCGACCTGATTCCTTGACCGCAACCAGCCAGAGGACGAGGCTGCTTCACGATGGCCGAATGGCCATGAGCCGGCGTCGGAGGCGAGCAGAGGTGTGGCCGTGCATTCACCGCGCGCGGATATCGTGCTCATCACGTGCGTGAAGTCGAAGCTGTCCCACCCTGCGGCCGCCAAGGATCTCTACACTTCTTCTCTCTTCAGGAAGGAGCGTGCGTACGCGGAGCAGACCGGGCGTCCCTGGTTCATCCTCTCCGCCGAGCATGGTCTGGTCGCCCCGGAGGAGTGGCTGGCTCCGTACGAGCGGTACCTGCCGGACACCTCGGCCGGCTACCGCGCCGCCTGGGGAGCCTGGGTCGCGGCAAGACTCGAACTGATCGCCGGTCCCCTGAACGGCAAGACCATCGAGGTACACGCCGGTTCGGCGTACGTCGCGGCGATCCTGCCTCACCTGAGCGCGCTCGGAGCGTCCGTCGAAGATCCACTGCGAGGTCTCACGATGGGCGAACGACTGGCCTGGTACACCGTCGATTCGTCACCGACGTCAAGCCTCGATCCGAATCCACTGGTCACCCTCCTGCGCGACGAACCAAGTGCTGTGACGCCGGCGGTGTTCCTTTCGTCGGATCGTGCGGATCTCAAGCTGCCCGGGCTCTACAGCTGGTGGGTCGATGTTTCCGGCGCAGAGCTGCTGAGCCGCGGGCTCGAGCTCCCCGTCAGCGAGGGGCTGATCTATGCCGGCCTTGCGGGTGCTACCCGATGGCCCAGCGGTCAACGGTCCGGCAACACGCTGTGGGCACGCATCGTCGGCATGCACCTGGGTGGCAATCACGAGTTCTCGACCTTCAGGCGCTCCCTCGGCGCCATCCACGCGTCTGCCATCCAGTCCGACCACATCGACGAGGCCGCCCTGACCGCGTGGATGCATGCGCACCTCCGAGTCATCGCCATCGCCTACGAAGACGCTGACACCCTCGGAAGAGTCGAGCGAGCGGTGCTTCACGAACTTGATCCGCCCCTCAACCTCCAGGGCATGACACCCACCCCTGTTCGACGGCGTCTCAGCGAGCTCAGGCGAGCAGTCAGCTAGCGACGAAAGCCTGACGACCCGAGTAGTGTCGGATTTGTGCCGGACTCAGATGCCGTAACTCGAGATCACGTGCTCAGTGCCATGAAGGAGTGCGACGATCGCGGTGTCGATGATTTCCTTGCCACCTACGGTTTCGGCAGAGCAAGAGAGTATCTGCTGCGCTACGACGGCAAGACCTACGACTCGAAGGCCATCCTCGGCGTCGCGCAGAAGTACGCGACCGGGCGTGCCGCAACGAGTTCGTCGTTCTCCGGCGGCAGGACCGGGGCGGCAAAAGTCCTCCGCGAGCTGGGATTCGAGGTGACCTATGTCGATATCTCGGCACCGGGCGACGTACCAGCTACGGGAACGTGGCGGGAAGCCTCCGAGGTCGGCTCCGACAACGCTCGGTCGGCGTGGGCCGAGGCAGCACGCGACGTCCTCCTTGATGCAGCCAACCGGTACCGCTCGGTCGTGACCTACAAGGAACTCGCGAACCACGTCCAGTACCGCACTGGTATCCGCACCAAGCAACTCATGCACTACTGGATCGGTGACGTGCTCGCGCGGGTAGCGGCCGACTGTTCCCGCCGTGGCGAGCCGCTCCTGTCCTCCCTTTGCGTCAACACGGAAGGCAGTGTTGGTGACGGCTACGCGATCGCCGTGACTGCCGCCTACGGCGAAGCACCCGAAGATTCGGACGCTCATGCCGCCAACGAGCGCCTCGCCTGCTATCAGCACTTCGAGGCAGCTGGGCTGCCACCTGATGGCGGCAGCCCAGCCCTGGTGCCGAGACTGGCGGCGAGCCGTGAGCGAGCACGCAAGGCCGCCCTTGCCGACCGGCCCGTCGCCCAGTGCCCGACCTGTCACCTGCAGGTCCCCGCCAGTGGCATCTGCGACTACTGCGACTGAGTAGGCGCCCGCCGAGGGTTCGCTACCGGCGGCGGCCCCATCTGGTGGAGGCGCCTACGCCGGCTAGGTGTAGGGCTATGCAGAGGAGGCCGGCCATCAGGAGGGTTTGGGGGGTGAAGGCGTCGCTGACGGTGGCGTTGGCCCAGTCGAGGATGAGGGCGAGGCCGAAGATGACCGCGGCGATGATGGCGAACATCGAGATCTCCTAACGGAGTCCAGGGGACGGAAGGCGCTCATCTAACTCCCGTCAGCGGCTCGTGCACAAGGTCGCGGGACCGCTTATTTTGGGGGGTTTCCGGATGGTCGGGGAGGGAACTAGAAGTTGATGCCCAATCTTCAAGAGATGTTGAGCTTAGGCCCGGGAACAACGCGAGCAGGCCCTCTACGCGCTCCTGCTGGCCTCGCCGTCGGTGACCCTGCCAATCGTCGGCCGACATCGCGCCGTTGAGCAGATCGAGCGCGTCAGCGAGCTCATCCTCTGGGTACGGGTTGGGCATCTCGAGCCGCTTCCCATCGCCTCCTCCGCTCCGAACAACCGGGCGGCGAGTGCGGCATGGTCCTGGCGGATGAGGATGTTCATCGAGGTGTTCGCGAAGGCCATCGTGAGGCTCGGGCTGGCCAGGCTCACCACGGTGTGGACCAGGCAATTCGCTAGCCCGCGCAAGCACGCGCCAGGTCCGACGACCGTACTGCGCTCGCCCGCGCCACGACGTGCTCGTGCCAGCGGCGCCCTTCGGCAACGTGGCCACCCACCAACCAGACCCACCCGAGAGCCGCACACAGCCGAAGCCCGACCGGCGATCTCCCTTCCCTGCTTGGGTTCCAGCGGCACGGTCCAGATGAGTGCGGCGCGGAAGTTGTCGAGTCCGAGCTCGGCGAGTTCGAGGGCGGTCGCGGGGGTGGATTCGCGCATCGCCTGGAGGCTGCCGGCCACACCCGCGTAGTACTCGGCGTGCGTAGTACGGGCGTCTTCTGCCTCGCCGGCAGCCCTCAGGACATCGGCGGCGTACTGGCCGATCGTCTTCAGCAGCGAGATCCTCGGTCGTCACCACGCTGGCGTCCTGGAGTTTGGCGACGGCGTCAAGTGGATCGACGTCTGGCGTGCAAGCGACCGCGGCGACCGCTTCGAGATCGGCGCCACCGGCTGAGGCGGCGCGTCGACGGAAGACGCGGCGATAGGCCGGACTGAGTAGGTCGTAGGACCAGGCGATGGTGTCGCGCAGCGTCCGCTGTCGCTCAGGAGTCACGCTGCTGGTCGAGGCGATGTCGAGGGCTTGGTCGATGCGAACCAGCAGACCTTTGGTGCTGAGCACTCCAAGGTGGGTGGCGCACAGCTCGATCGCGAGCGGCAGGCCGTCCAGTCGGCGACACAAGGGCGGCCACATCGTTCACATTCTCATCCGTCAGCGTGAACCCCGGCCGCACAGCCCGGGCGCGGTGCACGAAGAGCTGCACGGCTCCGGAGCCCTCGGCCGCCGATAGCGACCCATCGTCCGGCAAGGTCAGTGGTGTTACCGGATACTGACGTTCCGCAACCAGTCCGAGCGATCGCCGCGAGGTCGCAATGACGGCGACGCCAGGAGCGGCCTTGAGAATCCGGGCGACGACTCGGTCCGCACCTTGGACCTGCTCGAAGTTGTCGAGGACGAGCAGCATCGACCAACTCGCCAGCTGAGCAGTGAGCCGCCTCGGGGTCCGCTCTCGCGCGGGAACGTCGAGGACTTCGGCGATCGACGTCCACAACACCTGCTCGGTATCGACAGCCGCGAGCGACACGAAGTACGCCCCATCGGGAAATTCGCTGGTCACCCCGGCAGCCGCCGCGACAGCCAGCCGCGTCTTGCCCGCCCCACCTGGCCCAGTGATGGTCGTCAGCCGGGCATCCGTCACCCGGACTAGTTCCGTGAGCCGCTCCGGGTCACGATCCCGGCCCAGCAACGGAGACTCGCGTCTGCGGGCGGGTGGGAGCTAGCGCCGGGCCAGCGACGCGGGCGCGGGCGCGGGCGCGGGGACTGCCCAGGGAAAGGCGAAGGCCCGGACCTAATGGTCCGGGCCTTCCAAAGTAGCGGGGGCAGGATTTGAACCTGCGACCTCTGGGTTATGAGCCCAGCGAGCTACCGAGCTGCTCCACCCCGCGCCGCTTTCTTACAAGCTTGAGTCTAGGTCATGGCCGCCGAGCGTCCAAATCGGGCCCCGGGAAGGCGACGGTCTGGACCTGATGGTCTGGGCCGATCACCGCTCCAGATCACTGATCTTGACTCTGGATTCCCGTCCTGGACCGTAGCCCTACCCGTCGATTTCAAGTCGGTGTTGTGGCGCTGTCGATGGGCCGCGGTTGGCGACGATCTGCCGCGAGCCAGCCGCGACCGAATGAGGGGACACGGGGTGGCTCGTCCTTGTGACCGAAGCGGTCAACGCTCTGATCAGCCGGGGCGGTCTGCGACCGCCAAGCTGACCTCATCGCGCGGGTCGTGCTCGCTCGAGCCGTGACCGACGCGCATGCGTCGTTGCGGCTCGAAGGTTGATGTCGGGCGGTTTGACGCAGTGTGAGACCACGCTGGCCGGGCGAGGAGTCGGCCGGAAGGACGGTTGCGAAGGGCATCAACCGTCCTTCGGGCCGATGGTGGGGACCGTGACGGTTCACAGGATGGCGTCATGCGAAATCACATCACCCCAAGAGACCGGGCCAAACGGCGTGGCGTAGCAGCCGTTGTCGGGCTGCTCGCCGTCGTGGCCACCACCCTGGTCGCTGCTCCCAGCGGTTCCGCGGTCGTTTCCGCTGCCACGCCTTATCTCCCTGAGCCGACCGGTCCCCGCCCCGTCGGTACCACTTCCTTGTACCTGAAGGACGTTTCCCGCCGGGATCCCTGGGTCCCTTCGGCGAACGCGAGGGAGTTGATGGTCTCCCTCTGGTATCCGGCGACGTCATCCGGTACGCGCCGGGCGCAGTACATGACGCCGAAGGAGTCGGAGTTGCTGCTGACGGAATCGGGCGTCACCGGTGTACCGGCGGACGTGCTGAGCCGGACCCGGACCAACGCCTCCACTGATGTGCGACCGGCGGGACGCAAACGCGGGCTGCCGCTGGTGGTGTTGTCGCCCGGCTTCCCCTGGCCACGCAGCTCACTCACCGCCCTGGCCGAGGAACTCGCGAGCCACGGCTACCTGGTGGCCGGCATCGACCACACCTACGAGAACCACGGGATGACATTCCCCGACGGCCGGGTGGTCACCTGCGCCGCGTGCGGGCTGCCCGAGGGCGTCGACATGGAGAAGGCCGTCATCGAGAGCAGGGCACAGGACGTCTCCTTCGTGCTCGACGAACTGACCGGGTCACGGCCGAAGTGGAAGGGCGGCCCGCTGATCGATCCGTCCCGGATCGCGATGGCGGGGATGTCCCTCGGCGGCGCGAGCGTCGGCGAGACCATGCTGACCGACCGGAGGGTCCTGGCCGGGGCGAATCTGGACGGTTCGATGTTCAAGGACCTGCCCGCGAGCGGGCTGGCGCGCCCGTTCCTGATCTTCGGCGCCGAAGGTGCCGAAGCATCGTGGGACCGCAACTGGCCACGCCTGACCGGGTGGAAGCGTGAGCTCAGGGTGACCGGAGCGGTGCACCCGTCTTTCACCGACTACGACACGCTGACCCAGCAGATCGGCCTCGATTTCGGCAGTCGTCTCCCGGGAACCCGTTCCGTGGAGATCACCCGGGCCTATGTCCGCGCCTTCTTCGACCAGCACCTGCGCGGTAGACAACAACCCCTGCTGAACCGGCCGTCGGCGCGCTATCCCGAGGTCAAGTTCAGCTACCCGGCCTGAGCTCCCGCGACGGACCTGTTGCGGCGGCGGAGCGCCTCGATGAGGCACGTGGAGAACTGGCCCAAAGCACGGCCCCACCGACAGGCTCCCGTACTTTCGGCCGGTTCCCCACCTACTTCGGCTTCCTAGCCTGAACAGCATGACCACAGCGCAGACTCGCAAGGTGCTCGACATCGGCCTCGGCCTGGTGTTCGTCCTGGGCATCGCCTTCACGACGTTCATGCTGATCACCAGCTGGGGCGGCGCTTCGTGGGTGTTCGGTTCTGCCGTCTCGATCGTCGTTGGCGGCCTCGCAATGCTGCGCGAACGACAGAGGCTGCTGACCGCGATCGCAGGGATCGCCGTGACAGGCATCGCCGTTGCCGTGTCCCTGTCGGCCGCCGACGACCTGCCGCGGGAGCCCGCGCCCATCACGGCATTGGCCCTGTCGGTGCTCGTCGGCTCCGCGATCCGGACGCTCCCGATCAGGCCGGCCGCCGGGGTGGCCGCAGGCGGTCTCGTGATCGTCGGGGCGACCTGGTTCGACAGCTTCAGCACTGTGACGGTCCTGGCCACGATGGGGATGATCGCTGCCCTCGTCCTCGGGCCGCTCCTGCGCGGTCTCGATCGCACCCGGCGTACCAAGGCTCCCCAGCCCGGTCTTGCCGAACAGGGCGGGACCGTGGCCGGCGCCTCGGTAACCTGACCTCCGTGATTAATCCGAACCGATGGGTCAAGGTCCTGTCCACCATCGGGCTCGGGGTGGTCTTCCTCGTCGCGATCACTGTCCAGTCCCTCGCGCTGGCCCAGACCTGGGGGGCCGCATTCTGGGTTCCCGGCTGCGTCGCCGCCGTGGTGGTGTGTGCGCTGGCGCTGATACGCCGGCGCGAACGGTTCTGGACAGCAGTCACGGGTCTCGGCGTGGCCGCGGTGGCGGTTGTCGTCCCGCTGCTGCCCGCCACTCGACTGCCCGTCGGTCTCGGGCCCGCCTTGGTTCTCGGCCTGGCGGTGCTCATCGGATCCGCAGTACGGGCGCTGCCGCCAGTACGGGCCGGGGCCATCGCGGGCGCCGGTCTACTGGTCGTCGCCGGTCAGTTCGCCGCCAAGCCGGCGTCGGCCGTCCCGGCGATCGCCGCAGCGGCCTGGCTTGCGGGCGTCGGGGCCGGTCTGTTGCTGCGCAGACTCGACGACCAGGCAAGAAACGTCGCCGACCAGGTACGCCGGTCCGAACGGCTCGAGCTGGCCCGCGAACTGCACGACGTCGTGGCTCACCACATCACCGGGATGCTGATCCAGGCCCAGGCCGCACAGGTCGTCGCGCGGCGTGATCCGGAGAAGGTGCCGGACTCGCTGACGGAGATCGAGGCAGCAGGGTCCGAGGCCATGACCGCCATGCGCCGTGTACTCGGGTTGCTGCGCGACACCGACGATGTGGCGTCCGCCTCGGCCAGGCCTGAAGGTCTGAGTGAGCTGGTCGAGCGCTTCAGCCGGCAAGGTCCGCCGGTGCGCCTGACCATGCCCTACGACGAGACGGAGTGGCCGCCGGAGGTGACCAGTACCGTGTACCGCGTCGTGCAGGAGGCGCTGACGAACGTCCTGCGGCACGCGCGACAAGCCACCTCACTCGAGGTGACCGTCGCCCGCGACGCCGAGGGAGTCACCGTCGAGGTCGCCGACAACGCTCCCCCGAACCCGAGCCGGCCCCACCACCGCGCGGGGTACGGGCTGATCGGCATGCGCGAACGTGTCGAAACGCTCGGCGGCTCCCTCTACGCCGGCCCGCGGCCCGGCGTACCAGGCTGGTCGGTGCGCGCGACCCTCCCCCTCCCCCTCCCCACCGACACCCAGACTGCGCCCACCGAGGAGTACGGATGACGATCAAGGTCCTGCTCGCCGACGACCAGGCGATGATCCGCCGGGGACTGCTGCTGATCCTGGAGGACCAGCCCGACATCACCGTCGTCGGAGAGGCCGCGGACGGCGCGGAGGCGATCGAGTTGGCCCGGCGGCTGCGGCCGGACGTGTGCCTGGTGGACATCAGGATGCCCAAGCTCGACGGCATCGAGGTCACTCGCGCACTGGCCGGCCCTCAGGTGACCGATCCGATCCGGGTCGTCGTGGTCACCACGTTCGACCTCGACGAGTACGTGGACGGCGCCCTGCGCGGTGGTGCGGCTGGTTTCGTCCTCAAGGACGCCGGGCCCGGCCTCCTGGTCGAGGCCGTTCGCGCCGCCTGCAACGGCGAGGCGCTCGTTTCGCCCTCGATCACCCTGCGGCTGCTGAGGCACCTGAACGAGTCGGCACCCCGCGGTCGCGG